>JAQWCZ010000005.1 GCA_028705705.1 Paludibacter sp. | reverse complement strand
TTGATTTTTAAATAATTTAATAAATCCATTGGTAGAGATGCGATGCATCGTGTCTCTTCAAAAAAATTCTACTTTTAGGATTTGGGTTGCCAGAAACAAACCTTGGGTGATTCGATGGATCCATCGGCTTTTAATTGCTTCATGGCTTTGTCCACTTCTTTTCTGTCGAGTCCGGTTAATTCAACCAACTTTCCGGCATTTACCGGTTTACCGGCAGCTTTCATGGCTGCTAAAATTTGATCTTTTGTTTCCATAATGATGATTATTTTTATTGGGGGCGTATGCGATACGCTATTACATTGTTATTTATTTGGGGCGTATGCGATACGCCCCTACAATTTATTAACCATTATTCAATGTTTTTTCTGACTTTTTTCAAAAACTGATGCATGGCTTCTGAATCTTTTTGGTCGATGATGTCCAATAACGCTCGCAATTCACCCCGGATGTTGTTTAATTGTTCGGGGGTATAGGGGTTAAACAAAATTTCTGTCAGCAGGTAGTCATCTTCCGACAAAAGTCCTTTGGCTATGTCCATGTGTCTTTTGAAGGTAGTTCCGGGCGCTTCCTGTGGTTTCATCACTGATGCAAATACGAGGGTAGATGCAAACGGGATTGACAAAGAATATGCGATTGTTTGGTCATGCTCCTCGAATGTATATTCAAATATTTTCAAACGCAAGGAGCCATATAAATCCTTGAAAAATGCTTTTCCCATGTGGTCGGACTCGGCGATAATGATGGCACTCTGCGAACTCAGGTTATCAAGGGTGGCGAAAGTCGGGCCAAACATCGGGTGTGTTGACACATAGCGCATCCCGGTTGATTCATAATATGATTTAAGACCGGTTTTCACAGATGCAATATCCGAAATAATGCTATTTTCAGGAATGTACGGCAATACCTTCTTAAATGCATCGATTGTATATTTCAAAGTAACGCAATTGATTACAAGTTCCGGCCGGAACTCCCTGATTTCTTCGTATTGCGTCATCCGAAGGGTGTTAAACACAAAACGTAATCGTTTCGGTTCTGTATCAAACAGGGCAACTTCGTGTTGGAAACACAAAACATCAGTCAGAAATGTGCCCATTTTACCGGCACCAAGAATTAATATCTTCATAGGATGAAATATTGTTTTAATCACAACGTTTTTTATTGAGGTTGAATTATCTTTGCTGTTTCTTTTCCTCTGATTTTTTCCTCCCAAAGCACCCACATCAGAAAAATGATGCCGTAATACATATATTTATAAAGTCCTTCATGCAGGAATTCAAAGCTATCAGGATTTTCTCTGATTGAGGCTACTATCATCGTAATTCTGAAGATATTAAATAAATACACAATGACTAATCCGGCCGGAATATACCATAATTTCCTCAGAAAAGGGCCTTTGTAAAAAGCAATAATCGCAATAAAAATATAAGCCTGCTTTAAGCCGGTACATGCCCACACAATTTTCACAGCTACCCCATTATCATGTAGGAGTACATTGCTTCCTTCCAATTGTATGTGATATCCCATAAATGACAAGATATCATATACAACTCGTGCTACATGATTGACCATCAAATTGAAACCGACCGACAAGTCGATACCCAAAAAAGTAACTACCTGATCCGATTCATCACCAATCATAGTGAACTTCCAAAAGAAATGTGCAATAAGCAAAATAACAAAAAAGTAAGCAATTCCTTTCAAAGGATTTAGTTTCTCGGGAAATTTAATCTTTGACATTAGGCTCTATTTGTTAAAATGTATAATTAATGCGGGCATAAGGCACTTCCCCTAACCCACAAAAGTCATGATTCAGATACTTAAAATGACCGGTTATGGCTATCATCGCGGCATTATCGGTTGTAAACGAAACCAGCGGGATAAAAACTTTCCATCCATATTTATGACCAGCTTCAATCAATGCATTTCTAAGACCTGAATTTGCAGAAACTCCACCTGCAACTGCTACTTGCTTAATTTTCAGATCTCTTGCTGCCTGTTTTAGTTTTTTCATCAATACTTCTACTATGGTATACTGTAAAGAAGCACATAGATCAGCCATATTATCCTGTATAAAATCCGGATTTACCTTAACTTCATCGCGCAGCAGATACAAAAAAGAGGTCTTCAAACCACTGAAACTGTAATTGTAATCTTTGATTTGTGGTTTTGCAAACCGAAATGCTTTCGGATTTCCCGATTGTGCAAGACGATCTACATGCGGACCACCCGGGTAAGGCAACCCCATCACCTTGGCACATTTATCGAAAGCTTCCCCTGCCGCATCATCAATGGTTTGACCAATAATTTCCATATCGTGATACGAACGTACCAGGATAATCTGAGAATTACCTCCGGAGACGAGCAGACATAAAAAAGGAAATGCAGGCTTCTGTTCATCCGGCTGACCCTGACTGATAAAATGAGCCAACACATGCGCTTGCAAATGATTTACTTCTATCAGCGGAATATTCAATCCCTGAGCAAAACCTTTTGCAAAAGAGGCTCCCACCAGCAATGAACCCAATAAGCCCGGTCCACGCGTAAAGGCAACAGCCGACAGGTCAGTCTTCGCGATGCCGGCTTCCCGTATTGCTTCGTGCACAACCGGTATAATATTCTGTTGATGGGCACGTGAAGCCAACTCCGGAACTACACCTCCATATCGTTCATGTACTGTCTGGCTGGCAGTTACATTAGATAGTAATACGCCATTCCTGATAACCGAGGCAGAAGTATCATCACAAGATGATTCGATACCTAAAATGAGTATGTCTGATGTTTTTTCTCTCACTTTGATTATTCCAAACAATTTTCTAATTTTGTACAAATTAAAGCCCAAAGGTATAAAAAAATCAGTTAAAATATTCATCATAACGGCCACAGTTTGTTTACTGCTGTTGGTGTTGCCATTTATCTTACTACAATTCAATAAGATACAGAATTATATTGCTGATACCCTAACCCGTGAGCTTGCTGAATCCCTGCATACCCGGATTGAAATCGGGAATGTGGATTATCATTTTTTCAATAAATTGAAAATTGAAAATCTTTATATTGAGGATCAACAACAAGATACACTTCTTCAAGTAGATAAAATATATGCCGGATTTGATTGCTGGAAATTGATTCATGGAAAAATTGTATTTTCAAACCTGGAAATTGATCGTTTTCATGCCAATATTAAAACCGATGCTTCCGGTAAATCGAACTTTGATTTTCTTTTTAAAAAAGAAAAACAGAATAAAGATGCTACCATTGTAAATTTAAAATTAGAAAATCTGAAAATCAAAGATTCAGGGCTTTCTTTTACCAAAATTACAGATTCGCTCAGTTTCCAGCATTTTAAAGTAAATAAGATAAGCATTAACGACATCAATGCCGGCATTTCCATCCAAACTTTAACCAATGACTCTATCCTTGCTTCCGTTAATTACCTCAATGCTGTAACCGGATCGGGATTTACCCTGAAAAACCTTTCGGCGAAAATTATTGGTTCACCCCAAGAGATCAGCTTTCCGGAATTTGCTATTAGTTTCCCGGAATCAACTATCAGCCTGGATAATCTTTTGCTGAAATTTGACCGCTCAGAGAATAAAAAAACTTTTGCAGAACAATTAAGTGTAAATATCCCGATGCAGGATGCAGAACTCTCGTTATCCGACTTCAGCGCCTTTGTTCCTGAATTTGCCGCTATCCATAAAAAAGTAACGCTGAATGCCTTGATTTCAGGGAGAATATCCAGTTTGCGGTTTCAGGATGTCAAAATTATGTATGGTAAATCATTATTGATGGATGCCGCTTTAGATATTAATGGATTGCCCAACTTCGGTGAATCCTTTATTTACGGACAGATCAACACCTTACAAGCTTCAATTCCCGATATTCAGGATTTTATCTCTCAAATTTACCAAAAGCCTTTCCTGTTGCCGAAAGAGCTTCACCGACTAGGACAAATCAATTATAGAGGAAACATCTCCGGCTTTCTCAGTAACCTGGTTGCTTATGGAAACTTTAACACCAACGTGGGCAATATCTCATCCGATATCTCCTTACGTTTTGAAAACAACCTGATGGATTTATTTTACAATGGTACGCTTAAAACAAAAGGATTATCTATCGGCAAACTGCTCAACGATACTGCTTTTGGGAACATAGCCATTGATTTGAACACAAAAGGAACCAAGATACACAATCAGCCGATCCGGGGTACTGTCAAAGGCACACTGGCCGAGTTGGAATTTAACAATTATGCCTATACTCATGCTGATTTCGACGGGACTTACGATGGAAACGGTTTTAATGGAAAAATCAACCTCAAGGATGAAAATATTGATGCCAGTTTCCTGGGTATCATTGATTTCAGAAATCCGAAAGTGCCGGTTTTCGATTTCGATCTGACCATTCAAAATGCAGACCTGTATGCGTTAAATTTAATTGAGCAATATCCCGATTCAAAACTTTCATTTCACGGGAAAACCAATATCAGCGGAAACAACCTGGATAATCTGAATGGCAATCTCGTTGTGAAAGACATCGAATTTACCAATCAAAACCAGACACTCAATGCCAACGATTTTGTTTTCACATCAAGGACAAATGTTAATTACACCTACTTCAGCATAAAATCCGATTATGTAAACGGGTCATTTTCCGGGGATTTTAAATACAGTAGCATTGGCAATACATTTAAAAGAATTTTATCCGGCTATTTGCCCTCTCTCTCCGAAAACAACAGTACCCAGCATCTTCCTAATACGATAGCCATAGACCTCAATATCGATAACACACAAGAAATCTCCCGTATCCTTTCTTTGCCATATGAAATTGATGGGCATTCGAGTATAAAAGGAAATATTAATGAGAATCTGAGCAACATAGAACTTACATTGAAAATAAATGCATTTAAAACAGAAAAACAAATTTTTGAGAATATCTCCCTGAATCTTGAAAATGAAGCTGATAAAATAATGCTTACCGGCAGGACCCAACTGCATGATAAAAAGGCTGATATGTTGAATGTTTATCTTTCCACCGAAGCATCCCGGGATATCGTGAATGCCCGGCTAATTTGGCAAAACAACGAAGAAGTTACCAATGCAGGGGAAATCAACACCAGCACCAATCTGGTGAAAAAGAATAAGTCCCTTCAGGCACATACCGTTATGCTACCTACTCAGGTTATCATCTCCGACTCTGTTTGGAACATCAGAGAATCTGACATGCATATTTATTCTGACAGCTTGATTACCATTAACAATTTTCGTTTTGAAAATAAAAAACAGTTTATTCATGTCAATGGTAAGGCTTCTAAAAACAAAAAAGACAGTATGATTGTGTCCATGAACGATTTGAACCTGGATTATATCATGCGGCTTTTGCGTTTAAAAGGAATTAAATTTGGCGGACTGATAACCGGAAAACTGAACCTTTACAGTTTGTTGAAAGAACCCATTTTTCTTGCTGATGTGGATGTAAAAGATTTTTCTCTAAATGATAAAATCATCGCGAATGCCGATATTTCTTCTACCTGGGATAAAGTACATAGCCAACTGCTAATCAAGGGTGATTTTACAAATAAAAACCAGGAAACGGTTGCCAAAGGAACGGGCGTTTTTGTCCCCCGAAACGATTCACTTGATCTACATATAGATGCCACAAAAGTTCCGTTGGAATTCCTTAACCCGTATTTTGAAGGAGTTGCCAGCAATTTTAACGGTGATGGAGCAGGGATGTTGCGTATTTTCGGTCCGACAAAAACCCTTCTTTTTGAAGGGGACATTGCGGTAACCGATGGCAGGGCATCCATTGATTTACTGAATACCACTTATCGTTTTAATGACAGGGTAATCCTTACACCACACCGCATCCACCTGAATAACATCAATTTAAGTGATGAAGAAAAAAACAATGCAACGCTGAATGGTTACATCGATCATGACGGTACTTTCGGAGATATGGTGTATGATATCCGAATAAACGCGAACAAAATAATCGGGCTCAATACAAGCTCTGTGCATGATGATTTCTTCTATGGCAAAGCCTATATGGGCGGACTGGTACGCATTTACGGGAATTTCAACGAGGCCAACATCATCGTCAACGGTGTATCCCGACCGGGAACCAAATGTTTTATGTCAATGGGCAGCTCTTCTTCTGTGATGGAAAATAATTTTATCCGTTTTACGGAGAAACGAATCAACCAATATATAGAAGAGAAACAAGCACTTAAAAAGGATTTTGTAAATCAGACGCCATTCAATGTAAAAGTGGATATGCAAATTGAGGTGACTCCCGAAGCCGAAATGGAGATTATCGTAGATCCGAAAGCCGGTGATAAAATCAACGGTCGCGGGAGAGGTAACATCCGGATTCGGTTCGACACTTTCTCTGATGTCGAACTATACGGAACAGTGGAACTGGATCAGGGAAATTATCTGTTTACCTTGCAGACAGTTATTCGTAAAGAATTCAAAATTAACGCAGGAAGTACTCTTTCCTGGGCAGGCGATCCTTTTCAATCGCAGGTAAATATCAACGGTTATTATCCTTTGACTGCATCACTTACAGATCTGATAGAAAGTGAAGAGCTAAAACAAATCACAACCCGTTCAACGGTGCCGGTGCATTGTTTGCTGCACCTGACTGAGAATTTAATGTCGCCGACCATAAAATTTGACATCGACCTGCCAGCCAGCGATGAAAGTGTGAAAAGCAGGGTCAAGAATATCATCAATACGGATGAAATGATGAACCGCCAAATTCTCTATCTGATGTTGTTCCATAAATTTTTCACACCGGATAATATGCGTACAACAGCAGTAGGTATTAACGAAGGGATTTCGTTTGCTGTGGCATCTGCCAGTGCGCAAATCAACAATTATCTTCAAAACATCCTGAATTCGAATGTGTTTTCAGTTGGATTTGACTGGCAAAAAACGGATGTTGAATCTGATGAGGTAAAAGCACAAATACTGATTCAACCCAACAACCGACTGGTTATCAACGGCAATATTGGTTATCGAAACGATAACATCAGTGAGAACAAGTTTATCGGAGACTTCGACCTGGAATACAAACTCATAGAATCGGGCCGTTTACGTTTTACGGCTTACAACCACACCATCGACCGGGCACAACTCCGCGAAGCCAAAACTACGCAGGGTGTGGGCTTAATCTATCGGGAAGACTTCAATACTATACCGGAGATGTTCGTGTATTACTGGGGAGTGGTGAAGGGGTTGTTTAAAAAAAAATAGAGATTGCCAGGTAGTTAAGCCGAACTCCAGACGAATTATTTTCCAGACCTGTCAGGTTTTGAAAACCTGACAGGTCTAATGTAGCAGAGATAAAATCTTATTTCCAACCTTTGTATTAAACACACACCGCCGATGTAATGTATTTACATCGGGTATGTAATTTTGCTACACTACACGGATGAAAAGTATAAAAAGTCGATAGAGAGACCAATATGTTATGCTAAAACCTGTATTGTTTCAGACATAAAATCACTCACGAGATTCTTTTTACTTCTTGAAAGGCATCTGATTTCGATACTATATTCAGCAGCCGGAAGTGTTGGTACCTGAAAATGCACAATAGAAGGAGAAATAGGCACTGTCCCCAACATTACAAATTTGCAAATTAAACAATTTACTCTTTTATAATTTTATGAAACTTAATCATATTTTTTTGTGTTATAATCAAGCAATAAATTCCGGGTAAATAACCAGACAAATCTATTTCCATATTTGAAGTTGTAATTATTTGAGAATAAACTCTTATACCTGTAATTGTAAATATTTGCAATAAAACCTCATTATTACAATTTATACGTTCAAATATAATTTTATCAATGGTCGGATTTGGGTACACATTTATGTATCTATCAAAATCAATATTTTCAACAGATGTTTTTGTTACAAATATAGAATCAGATCGGGGAGACTGACAACCATTTTTGTTTATTATTGCTACCTGGTAGTAACCTGATGATTCGATTATATAACTTTGTGCCATGTCTCCTTCAATTTGTTCATCATTTAGATACCATTTGTAATATTCACCCTCCAAATCACATTTAAGCGTGTCAACAATTGCTGATAAATTGGGTTTTGAAACATCATCAACATTTAATGTTAAAGTAACTATAGAATCGCAACCATTAATATCATTTAAATTGAGTATATATTGACCTGCTTTAGATAGGGTTGTATTACCAATATGGAGACTATCACCCTTACAAATTGTTTCATTTTTTTGTGCTTGCATACCAGGTAATGTATCAAACTCAGAATAACAATAAGATTTTGAAGTATATGCATCTAAAACGTAATCAGGTACTGTAGGATCACCGGTATGATAGATATAGAAATTCTTAACTGAATAAGGACCATTTTCTTTGTTTTTATAAATTGCTTCACCATTAAAGTTTAGCATAATAAATTGTGTTGTATCAGATCTTAAATAAGTAATATTTTCGGCCCAACATATATCATTTCCTTTAGCATCTACTAATCTTGCTTTAGCAATAACATAACCTGGATCCGTAAGTAGTACTTCAGACTCCACTGTTAAATAATCGTAAATACAATCCGAGTCTATGTCTGTCTTGAAATCACAATAAACACCTTGTAATGTAACAATTCGCTTGCTTGGTGGCTGAAAATCAGTATGCAAAAAATATGATGTTGTATCAGCTATAGTTAAAAAATCTACTATTGTACCGTTTACATCGGATAATGCTAAATTTTTCATAATATATGGGCCATCAATGCCAAAAACATTCATAGTTTTTCCATCAACAATAATTTCAACTGAATTTTCACCTTTATGTAAATTAACAAGTCCTTCTCCGTTTATTATTAGATTATTTTGTTGATCGAATATTGACCCAAAAAGTTTATATTGACCATCTGATTTAGCATTTACACCGATATTTACTTTTAAAAAATTATATAGACTATCACCATCTGTATCTATACCTTCATAAATAAAATTACCATTAAAGGAAGCAATCGATGACTGAAAATCTGTGTATGTAAGTCCTTGTATTGTATATGCATCATTACGAAAATCAATAAGATTATCCTTGATAAGACCTAAACACTTTATATAATATGGACTATCAAGTCTTGTATTGTTAATTTTCTTGCCATCAAATGTCAGTTGTACTGTTTGATTGTTTTTTTCTAAAAATATATTTCTTGTTACAAACTCAATAATACTTCCATTTTTATCAAATAATCCTCCCTCTATTCTGTAATAATCTGCTAAATTGATGTTGATACCTATATTAAAAACAAGTGAATCAAATTTGGAGTCATTATCAATATCTTTTCCAAAAAATGATAATTGTTCTAAAAAATATGCATCTTTTGGTTTAAAATTTGAAATCAGATATTCTCCCGTTACAAAATCCGCACGATCATTTTCATCACCGTATAAGTTTAGCATTTGTAATTTAACAAGATATGGTCCATCAATGTTACTGTCAACAATATCAACACCTTCAAAATCAACGAATAAATTATGAATTCCTGTCTCTAAAATGGTATCTAAAGAAGCAGCTGCAATCATAGTGGTGTCCATAGAATACAACATTGCCGATAAGCCAAGACTTCCACTATTGATAACATTAATTTCCGCACCAATTCTTAAAAATTCATTTAATCCATTAATATCATTGTTTACAACTGAATCAGAAAAATTTCCTGTAAATTGAACAACAGAATTATCACTACTATTTAAATTAGATTGTAAAATTGAAGCGAAAGTTTTAGTAGATAAACCTTCTGCCTGTATTTTACCTGGATAAGATTTACTATATGACCAATCTTTTTTATGATTTGCTTTTTTAATATCATCTAATATATTACCAGCTCTCATAGCCATATATTCTTCGTCTCCATATTTGGCGTATTCATCTACTCCTTTTAATTTTTTTATATTATATGTGTCTGTTGAAGTATTAAGTGTTAATGATGTTTCATTCTCATAAAAATCAGGAAGTCTATCATTTTTTCCATTTTCCAAATCACGATCCGAATCATTTTCCATGTGAAAACTATTTCCTTCTTTATGTTGTTCATTTACCCAGTTATGATAATTTTCATGTGCAATAACTTCTGCAACACAATCAACACCAGTGACTTGTGGGCCACCAAAACTCTCTCTTCCAAAACTTGAGTTTTCTATCACAATAGGTTTATAATAATGTGATCTTGCACATCCAGGATACAGAGTTAAATTCCCAAACTTATCCATTGTTCCCCATTCATATTTAGAACCTTTAGCATAATTTGCATTTTCCATACCAGGAACTGCTTTATCCTCTTTCCAATACCGAAACCAGTTTGGTGGATTTTTACGACCTCTATCATAACCTTCTGTATGAAAAAACAGTTTAAAATCATTATCTGTCTTTGTTAGATTTCCTATTGTTCCACTTGACTTATGTTTATATACAACCATACAATTAACTTTTTTGTTTCCGTGTGAACCCTGACTTGCTCTATAATTATATGGATTTCCTTTACCTGATATTATATCATTACCTGACCAACAAACTTCTGTAATTTCATAATTTTCATCCATCTTTACTTTTGCTTCAAACTTGACTTTTTCTTCTCCAAAAATGTTTAACTTATTAAACTTTGAGGGATCATATGTTAGAGGGAATTTTGAGTCTGGAACTCCCATACCAGTAATTATGATATCTTCTATAACTGGAGGATTGTCTAATAACATTATCTCTTTGTCAACAACATCACCCCAATCCCAAGAATATTGACATGGATCATTTGGATCCATATTCCATCCCAGATTAACTCTTAACCATGTCATCATTTTAGCATTATCCGGAATTAACACCACTGTACTTGTACTCATAGTCCCTTTATAGTTTATACCAGAATATCCTGTTAATGAAGCGTTCAGTACACGTTCTTGTGATTCAAAAACATTATTACCATTCCAGTCAATCCATGCATTTATATATTCTGGACTGTTATCATAATCTGGGCATGAGTACCCATATAAACAATTAGTTGGATTAGCAATAAAAATTTCTACGGTTATTGATATTACATTTTTTGACAATACTGATAATTGAATATTTTGTATGTACTCATAACTAGTCGAACCTCCGACTGATGAACAGTAATTAGAAGATGTATATGATTTTGATGATGCAGGAGATTTGGAATTTCTTACATCTTTACTTCTAGAAATAGCTAATTGTTGTTGGGTCTCAATAAATGTCAATTCCTTGTATTCTAAATTTTCAGAGTCAATTGAAAGACTATATATACTTTCAAATCCTTCTTTCCATAACAATCTTGCTGCTTGGTCATTTTCATTTTTATTTCCATAGACAAGAATTGTGGACAGTTTATCAATAGAAGAAATTTTATTTTTTATTTCTGCTAATGGGATTGAAATAGCACCTAAAATATGTTTGTTTTCGAAAGCAATAGTGCTTCTTACATCTACAATTATAAGATTCTGGTATGTGTTGATAATATGATTTGCTTCAATTGGTGTTACTTTGATAAATCCAATAGGTAAATAATCTGATGAAATTATATCACTACTCATGATAAATTGGGACAACATTATTAAGCAAATAAATGCTTTAATTGATTTATTAATTTTGTTTTTCATAAATGCAGATTTAAAGTAATTAAATTTTATAAAAAAATGTATTTTACACCTGAATCATCAGCAAACTCGCCGTTTACCAGTTTCATTTCAAGCTGCTGAGCAGCCAAAAACTTTAAACGCGCTTGCGGGCTCCGTGTAATACGTGCACGTAGGAAATCCATAGCTACTAATTGAGCAGTGGATTGATCGACATAACTACCATAGGCAGTACTACTAGTATAAAAAAGTATAAGAAGTGAATAGCATAGCTTTTTACAGGAAAGTAACGTTGTAGGTCTCATAGTTTAAAATTTTTAGTAAGATAAGGTATTCAATGTCAGCTATATAGTTCCGTTTCTACCAGCACAATGTTTCAACCGAAAGGCATCCTGTTGTTTTCACTCATTTATCCGGTCTTATCTGAAGTTTGGTTGAAGTTAACATCTACTGAAAGAAACTAATAACTGAAATTATCAAATCAAACTACGACTCACAACCATGATGCAAAATTATCTATTTTTTTAATATTTCCTAATATCTATATATTTTTATTATAATTTAGCAACAAAAAAACACCAGACATATTTATCCGTATTGCAAATTGTTAAGTATTGATTTAATATTGAGAAAATTTGGTTTGCATTAAATCAATATCAATCAACCATTGATAAAATTCCGTTAGTGAATTGAATATCGCGTGCTTTGTCTTTGCCCATTCAACTTATATTTGTATTTTTGTTGCATTTATTTTAAATGTAGTCATTTACATCATTTCAAATATACATTGTTACCCTTTTTAGTTAAAAAATTATCATTTTAATACAAATAACATGATTATCAAGAAAATCAAAACCAGTTTATTTGCTTTTGCCATCATCAGCATTGTTGGATTAAATGCACAAAATTTAAATGTGTTGGAAAAAAAAGGAAATCTAACTCCAATTTCCATTCATAACATCAAAACATTAAGTTTTCTTCCCGGAAGTATCAAAATTAATTTAAAAGTCGGGACACCTTTGTCCTTTTCACTGAATAGTGTCAGAAATATACATTTCACTCCTACTACAGACATTGAATCTCCATCTATTAAAACATATGATAAAATTCATCTTTTCCCAAATCCCGCTAAAGAGTATTTAAATATTGTACTTAATTCAAACAATAGCTCTGAGGTTGATTTAAAAATTATCTCACTTGAAGGTCGAATAATTTATACTCAAAAGTTAAATCATAGAGAAAACAATCAACATACTATTAATATTTCAACTTGGGCTAACGGATTATACTATCTATTTATAAACGATGGGAAAACGGTATCCTCTAATAAATTTTTAAAAACTAATTAATGATGATCTCCATGAAAAAAATATTTTTTACCCTGGCAATTTTATTTTTAGCAATATCATCCGCATTTAGTCAAGACTCATTATATGTTTATAAAAATGGATTGGTTGACAATAAATTTGCTGTTTATGATATTGACAGCCTCTCATTTTCAAGCAATTTAGATACATTAATTTTAAGTAAGAATAGCACTGTAGCCAACACAATGTTGATTGCTAATATTGATAGTATTTCTTTCATGCCGTCTTTACCAACAGGCACTTACATAGACATTGACGGAAACCGTTATACAACCGTTACAATAGGAACTCAGACCTGGCTGGTTGAAAACCTGAAAACGACCCGGTATCGAAATGGCGACATCATTCCGGAAATTCAAAATAATACTGAATGGATGAACCTAACAACCGGCGCATATAGTAATTACGACAATGATCCAAATAATGGTAACAATTTTGGACGATTGTACAACTGGCATGCTGTGAATGATAGTAGAAATCTTGCACCAGCCGGATGGCATATCCCATCAATTGAAGAATGGGCAATTCTTGAGAATTATCTTATTGAAAGTGGATATAATTACGATGGCTCCAAAACAATAAATAAAATTGCCAAAGCACTTGCTGCGAAAACAGGATGGAAAGCAAGTTCAGATGCTGGTGCTCCGGGTAACAACATGACATTAAACAATTCAAGCGGATTCAATGGATTATCAGGAGGTATGAGATATGGTAATACAGGAGTATTTTCCAACAAATCAGATGGAGCATATTGGTGGACAAAAAATAATACTACGAACGTTGAAGCACATTATAGAGCCATGTTTTATAGATATAACTTTTTTAAAAATTATACATCTTTACAAGGCAATGGATATGCTGTCAGATGTATTAAAAGTGATTTACCTACAGTCTCAACAAATACGGTAAACGACGTTATTATCAATTCTGCAACAAGTGGAGGAAATGTATCTTTCGATGGTCACGATCCTGTATTATACAAGGGTGTCTGCTGGAATACGTCAGAAAATCCTACTGTTAATGACAATATTACGATAGACGGTTATGGTTTAGGTGGATTTAATAGTACGTTGACGAATCTCTTACCGGGTACAACTTATTATGTTCGTGCTTATGCTACTAATACCGTAGGAACTGCATACGGAGAAGAATTTAGTTTTAAAACACTGGCAACCACCCCAACAATAACCACCATGGAGGTTTCAGCCATAACAGACAGTACAGCAACAGCCAGCGGTGTAATAATCACAGATGGTGGAGCAACCATTACAGAAAAAGGCTTCTGCTGGAGTACAAATGAGAGTCCAACTGTTGCTGATAGCATTACAACTGGAACAGGAGATAGCATATTTATCGGTAACCTGACCGGATTGAATGCAGGTACTGTTTATTACATTCGATCCTTTGCAACCAATGAAATAGGAACCACTTACGGACAACAACTTTCCTTTACTACGCTTGACCTACCTGCAGTTACAACTGTAGAAATAAGTGCTATAACCGACAGCAGTGCTCTTAGCGGTGGTAATATACTATCTGACGGTGGAGCTGAAATTATCGCAAAAGGAGTTTGCTGGAGTACAACTGAAAATCCAACAATTAGCGACAGCATTAGCACTGACGGAACCGGTATCGGAGGACCATTTATCAGTAACATTACCGGACTCTCAGCCGGTACATTGTATTATGTCAGAGCTTATGCAACTAATAGTGTTGGCACAGCTTATGGGAATGAACTAAGCTTTACAACTTTGCCTATTGAAGAACTTGAGGAATAAAACAATATTTAAAAATAATCACTATCAAATAAAATCTATCTGTTTTAGATAGATTTTATTTGATAGTGATAAAACAATTAAATTCAGTAAAATTAAAATGGTTTGCTTCGTCACTTCGATATTACCAATGTCAGACTACTTATACTCTCTTATTTAACACATTATAAATTTCCTAATTTTCTATTCTATTTCCCTATCTTATTTTTAACCTTATTTTCTTACCAAAACAAGCTTAGTAGCAGTTGTAGTTATCAACCCCACCACCCCAAACCTTATTTTCCAACCTGTTTCAATAGAACCGGGATTTTATTTCTGCTAACAACTTCTTCTGAAATCCCCGAAGGATGGTGTATATGATAAGCGCGATCCCCATGCCCAATACCATACCACCGAATATATCCAGCGGATAATGCACACCTAAGTATATACGCGAATAAGCAACTATGGCAGCCCAAAAGAAAATCGCCCAGGTATATACCTTTTGTTTGAGAATCAACGAACTTAAGAGAGCAAAACCAAACACATTGGAGGAATGACCGGATACAAAGCTGAAGTTTCCGCTTAAATAACCATTCACATGATGTATCAGTCCTTTCAGTGCCGGTTCGTGCGAGGGTCGTAGTCTTTCAAAAAATGCTTTGGTCAGGTTCGTCAACTGGTCCGTCAACACCACACAAAGAACTATCGACAGGATGATCCAAATCGATTCCATTTTCCATTTTTTAATAGTAAAGGCAACCACAGCCAGATACAAGGGTATCCATACCCAAACTTTGCTGATAATATACATCAATTCATCCAGAAAAGGTGTATGTAACCCGTTCAGAAACAAAAACACCTTCGTATCCTGCAATAATAACCAATCTATAAAACTCATATTTTCTCTACATATTTACTTTCTACCCAACCTACACTCCCACTTGCCAACTTTACTTCAAACCAATCACCTAATGTACTGACAACATCAACCCGGGTGCCTTCATGCAACTGAAACAAATCAGTTCCGCTCCGGTCGGGAGAACCTTTGATGACAACCGCTCCGGTCATGACAATTCCGGCTTCGTGATTGACCATTTGATTCTTTCTGATACCTGAGAAAACGAGTGATACTATGCTGATAATCATCAAAACTGAACCGATATAAAAGGATGTTTTACGAGCAACTTTCGTATTTCCGAAAACAAATAACAACAAGGCTGCCAGTGCCGGAATAAAGAAAATCGCTGCAAAGTAAAACCATCCGTTCGAAGTCATGAGTCTCATGATGGCTCCAATCCACTTTTTCAAGAAGAAAGTATCAGAAAGCTCTATGTTATCGATCACTTTCTGATTCGCAAATTCAAGATTAAACCTGGCGTCAGCATAACGTGGCGACAAGCGCAGAGCACGTTCGTAATTCAATATGGCTTTGCCCAGTTCGTTCATCCTGAAATAGGCATTTCCCAGGTTGTAATACAGTTCGGGGGCAACACCTTCTTTTGCCAGCATCTCCTCGTATTTCAGGACTGACTCCGCGTACTTCTTGTCCGCATATAACTTGTTGGCTTCATCTACGGTAGCTACTTCGGCACGGACAAACCCGGCTATCATAAACATCAAAATGGATGATATTATTACGCTTTTCATATACCGTTTACTTTTTAATGACGTCTTCAAGTTGACTGATGACGTCAATTGTTTCTTCATACAGATTACCCATTTCCTGTTGTCCCGAATTCGGTGCAAAGCGGGCATATTCACAGGTATTCAGGATGTTTTTCAGGCGACTAATCAGCTCTTCGCTGACCTGATCCCCGGTTAATCTTTCTACCACGATTTCCTTGTTAATTACCGCCACAGGGATAATCAATTTATCGCTGAGGTAACTCCATACTGCTTTCATCACTTCTTCGTAGAATTTATCCTTGTTGCCTTCACGCAGCAGTTTCTGAGCGAATTTGAGGCGCTTGCGGGCAATTCGGTTGGCTTTCCTGTTTTTCACCATATTCAGGTCGGCATTGTCTTTGACTTGTTTCCTGAACAACAAATACAACACAAGTGAAATCAGCAGCGGTATGATAAAAATCAGCCAGGATACAAATTGCTCAAACACATAGACTTCTCCTTGTTTTAGTTTGATATTTCCGGTGTAGATATGGCGGATATCGTTTCCAATTTGTTTAACATCTTCTTTGTTGGTAAAATTGCTGACAACCGGATTTTCTTCCACAGTACCATCACTCTTCAACACCTGAATGTTGTAGTTTGGCGTCCGCATTGTTTTGTACTGATTCTCCTTCGGATCGAAATAGGCAATTTCCGTTGAAGGAATCTCAAAAGTGCCGGCATGTCGCGGGATAAACATAATTTCGATAATTTTATTCCCTGTCAGTCCGGCTGCTGATGTTTTGAAATTATTGGATGCTTTCGGGTCGTACACTTCAAAAGCATCCGGAAATTTAACATCAGGATTTCTCAGCAACTTCATGTTACCACTTCCTCCGATATTAATCTTCATGGTTACCGCATCATTGACTTTAACCTGATTAGCTGATACTGAAGAAGTCAGACTGAACTGTCCCACCACTCCGTAAAACGACGCAGGTTTACCTTGTGGCAGTGGCTTTACATGTATCTTAGTAGCCGGTACATCAATACTGCGGGCAACATTTGAATAGGACTCAAAGAAATCATCGAAAATGCTTCGTACCGGCTGTTTGCTTTGTACACGAATAATGGCTTCAAATACAGCTTTATCAATTACAATTTCACCGGAAGTTTGCGGGTAAAGAATGACTTCATACAGTACCGCCGTGAGAAAATTACGACCATTGTAACTTTCATAAGCCAACTGGGTATTGCCGGTCTGTTCATATTCCTGCTTCAGGAAACCTTTGAAATCAGGCATACTCTTGTTACTGAACTGAATTACATCGTAGGTCGTGTATAGCTTATAGGTAAGTTTTACAGCCTCCTGCTCAAACACATTAGTACGTGAAATAATGGGTCTTATAAACAAGTTGGATGCCGATATGGAAGACCCCGCAGCGGAAGACTGCGAAGAAGACGATGAAGAAGAAGAATTTTTATCATCTTCCGGAAGTACTTTGATGCTCAACCCATTGGAAGTCACTTTCTGTCCGTCTATTGTAACTGTTGCCGAGGGAATGGTGAATGTTCCGGTTTTCTGCGCCTGCAAAGTATAAGTGAAAGTAATGGAAACCGACGACGTCATGTTTCCGTTGATAATCTGCGAACTGTAACTTTCTGACTTGAACGGACCGGCCAGAATATCAAAATTAGTGATGGCCGGAGCCCTGAAATCACTAACTTTGGCATTCGCCGTGTAAGTAATTTGAAACGGTCGACCCATGACAACCGTTCCGGGTGCCGATGCGGTAAGTTTTGGTTCATCGTTGGCTGTCAGACTGAAGGCTGTCAACATGAAAACCGCAACAAGCAGTATTTTATTCCCTATTTTTCGCATAACATTCATACAAGTTTGCATTTCAGGTCATTAATTACCAATCTTTTTCAACAGAGCGCCTGGAATCTGGCGGTAACTTTTTAGCTTTTTCCATCGTTTCATCCTCATCCTGCATCAATGCCTGCAAGATTTGTTCTGCCTTGTCTTTAGACATATCTTTCGGTTGATTCTGTTCTTGTGGTTTTGATTCGTCGGGCTGTTGTTGTT
>JAQWCZ010000203.1 GCA_028705705.1 Paludibacter sp. | reverse complement strand
TCTTGAAAATCTGCCGGAAATTAAAAAATCATCCATCCTGGCCGGTGGGGGTATGGGTATGACCGGAGGACAATCTACGCTGGATCTTGAAATATACGGATATGATTTTCAGGAAACAGACAAAATAGCATCTGAAATCAGGGACAGAATGTCTAATATTCCGGGATTGGTGAATATCAACATCAGCCGTGGCGATTATATCCCTGAATTTCGTGTGGAATTTGACCGTGAGAAATTAGCCATGAACGGGTTGAATATGGCTACTGCATCAAATTATCTCCGCAATAGGATTAACGGTGTAACTGCCTCTCTTTTCCGGGAAGATGGTGAAGAGTACAACATCAGGGTTGCTTATGCACCTGAATTCAGACAATCAGTTGAAGCATTAGAAAATATTTTGATTTACAACAGCCAGGGACAATCAGTCAGGCTGAAAGATGTTGGTAAAGTGGTGGAAGATTTTTCACCTCCAAAGATTGATCGCAAAAATCGTCAGCGTTTGGTTACCGTTTCATCTACGGTTTCCGGAACAACCATCGACAAGGCTGTTTTGGCCATCAACAAAGAGTTAGATCAAATGAATATTCCTTCTAACATTTATACCCAGATTGCAGGTACTTATGTCGATCAGCAGGAATCATTTGCTGACCTCGGAACCTTACTGTTGCTGATTGTTTTGCTGGTATTTATCGTGATGGCATCTCAGTTCGAATCATTGACTTATCCATTTATCATCATGTTCTCGGTTCCGTTTGCTGTTTCCGGCGTAATTATGGCATTCCTGATTACAGGAAGCACATTGAATATGATGTCGTTTGTAGGGATCATCATGCTCGTCGGTATTGTAGTAAAAAATGGTATCGTGTTGGTTGACTACATCAATCTGAACCGCGGAAGAGGCATGGGAGTTATACAATCGGTTGTAAAAGGAGGAAAATCCCGTTTGCGTCCGGTACTTATGACCACGCTCACAACCATACTGGGGATGTTACCTTTGGCTATGTCATCAGCAGAAGGTTCTGAAATGTGGAAACCAATGGCCATCACCGTAATTGGCGGTCTGACCATATCCACCCTCTTTACCCTGGTTATCGTACCAACTGTTTACGCATCATTTGCAGGCAGAGGTGTGAAAAAATTCAGAAAAAAATGGAAAAAAAAATTGAATAAATAAAAACATGAAATCAATATTCATCACATTCGACCAGGCATATTACGAACAAATCATGTCGATTCTACGGGGTAATAATATTCGGGGATTTACCGGTTGGACTGAAGTTCAGGGTCGTGGCAGCAAAACAGGTGACCCGCATCTCGGTTCTCATGCCTGGCCATCATTGAATTCTGCCATCATAACAATTGTAGAAGACAAGAAGGTAAAACAAATTTTAGAAGATTTAAAAGCCCTCGACCAAACATCTGAGTTGATGGGATTGAGGGCTTTTGTATGGAATATCGAAGATATGATTTAATCTTCGTTTAACTTTCTACTATGCGGATTTCGGACGACATTTCCATGCCTTTGGCATAAGCCGCCCGGACTCCGCAGTAGGTATCTTCCGACATTTTAACGGCTTTCTGGACTTTATCCAGCGGTAAGTTTTTTCCGTGAATATAATAGATAACATGCATTTTATAATAATGCTTCGGATGTTCTTCCGTAACATTTCCCTGCACCTCGATTTCAACCCGATCGAAATCAACCCGCATTTTCTTGAGGATTGACACAACATCCATCCCGGTACAACCACTTAAGGCGACCATCATCAGTCTTTTAGGTCCGGGTCCTGAGTTTTCTCCGCCAGCTTCTACAGGAGCATCCATCCGGACAATATGTCCGTT
The DNA here is from genome assembly GCA_028705705.1 of Paludibacter sp. Classification (GTDB taxonomy): domain Bacteria; phylum Bacteroidota; class Bacteroidia; order Bacteroidales; family Paludibacteraceae; genus Paludibacter. Next base: position 2,585 of record JAQWCZ010000203.1, on the reverse strand, counting down.
GAGATCCGTTTCAAAGGCCATACCACCTTTCCATTTCGTAACAATTGTATGTTTCTCTGCCATATCTTTATGTTTTTATAGGTTCGTTCATAAAAACAAGGTCAACAGGGAAAAAGTTCACGAGTCAATGAGCATGTCCATGTGAATGACTTGCAACAGAGATAAAAATAATGGCAATGCCAAGCAAAATAAGCAGAAATTGTACAATGGATTCTTTCGGTCTAGTCTCTTTATGCATTTCGGGAATCAAATCGGCTAAGGAAACATACAAGAAACTGGCTGCTGCAATAGCAAGCGCATAAGGAATAAAGCCCTGGACCAAATCCAGCAGGAAATAAGCTGCTACACCGGCAACAAGCGAGCTGCTTCCAGAGAGGAGGTTATAAAACAATGCCTTTTTACGGGAATATCCGCTTTTTAGGAGAATACCAAAATCACCCAACTCTTGTGGAATCTCATGCAACACCACAGATATGGTAACAAAAATTCCCAATTCAGTTGATGTTAAAAAAGAAGCAGCTATTACTACCCCATCAATGGCATTGTGTACGGCATCGCCGATGATAATCATGGGACCTGCTGCATGTATCTGACGTTCACAGTTTTCATCATGACACATCCGCCAAAGGATAATCTTCTCCAGCAGAAAAAAGAAAAGTATCCCAATCAACACCCAAAGAAGCACATCTTCGAGATGTAAAGTCTCTGCTGATTGTGGTATCAAACCAAGCAATGCAGCACCTAATAAAGTACCTCCTGCCAAATACAACAAATAGCTGGAAATTTTTTCCAGCCATTTGTCATTTAACATTAGCAGACTTCCGCTTAACGCTACACTACCAACACTGGCAGCCAACAGCGCTAAAACTGTATAAAATAATTGGGTCATTATTTTTTCTGAACAAGTACCCAGGCATCGGGATATGTGCCACGTATCTGATCAATTTTTGCACGGGCATCCTGGTATTCTTCAAATGAAGCAATGATTACCCTTAACATGCCGTTTTCATTTTCGACCACCAACGCATTGTTTCCTTCAGCTACCAGTTTTGCACGCAGGTTTCTGGCATTATCATGATTGTTAAATGCACCTACTTGCACATGATATTTCTTGTTTAAAGCTGCACCGTTGGTTTCACCGGGAGCGAGTTTAAATGATTCTGAACGTGTCACCTCAGGTTGTGTTGAAACTTGTGTTACCGGTTTTGGAGTTTCCTTAACTGTTTCAACAGTTGTAGCCGGCTCATTAGCACTTTTAATCTCCGTTACTATTTGTTTTGATTTACATGACATCATGGTCATGCCCATAATGCCCACAAAAAAGCATAAATGCAGAATCTTGTTCATAATAAAAACATTTATTGATTAAATTTCTGCAAAGATGAGAATAAAAAAAAGTTTGGACAACATCAATAATTGTTTTTTTAGTTTTTTAAATGTAAATTTGAAGCGAAATTTCTTAATAATTTTGAATGCATGCGTTTCAAACTAAAATTGAAAGCGTATTTTTGTATTTAAAAAGATTGTAGTATCAACTTAAAATTAAACCATCATGAAATTTACTTTACCGGAATTACCTTATGCGCAAGATGCGCTTGCACCTGTGATCAGTGCGGAAACCATCAGTTTTCATTATGGAAAACACCATCAGGCTTATGTCAACAACCTGAACAACCTGATTCCAGGAACTGAATTTGAAAATACTGATTTAGAAACCATTGTTAAAAAATCTGAAGGTGCAATTTTTAATAATGCCGCCCAGATATGGAATCACAATTTTTACTTCCTTTCACTAACCCCAGAAAAGGGTTCTGCTCCAAATGCTGCTCTTACAAATGCCATCAATGATGCTTTCGGCTCTCTTGATAACTTTAAAGCTGAATTCGGCAAAGCTGCCATCAGCATTTTCGGTTCAGGATGGGCCTGGCTGGTCAAAGATGTGGAAGGCAAACTGTCGATTGTTAAAGAAAGCAATGCCGGAAATCCGATGACACGCGGACTTGTACCCTTACTGACTTTCGACGTATGGGAACATGCCTATTACATTGATTACCAAAATCGCCGTCCGGATTATGTTGCTGCACTGTGGGATTTAGTTGATTGGAAGGTGGTGTCGGCGAGGTATTGATATTTTGATTTATACACAAAAACAATATTTGAGAAAATTATTTTTTATTAAACAATTACATGTATATAATTGTTGATTAAATGTGTTATCTTTGCACCTGAAATTATTTGTGGAAAGATTTGAGCCGCTTGCAACCACAGAAAAAAATGCTAAAATGTATTTTCCCTCCATTTTTAACTGATTTCTCGGTTCAAATATTTTCCTTTTATTTTTAAAATGTTTCTTGTTTGATTCAGGGAACAGATGTATAATTTTATTTAAACATTTAAACATTTTTTGATATGGGATATTTATTTTCATCCGAATCCGTTTCCGAAGGACATCCTGATAAACTGGCCGATCAAATATCAGATGCCATATTAGACAACCTTTTGGCACAGGACATCAACTCCAAAGTAGCTTGCGAAACACTTGTTACAACAGGACAGGTGGTCATTGCCGGAGAAGTAAAAACGGA
>JAQWCZ010000202.1 GCA_028705705.1 Paludibacter sp. | reverse complement strand
GTCTTGTGTTAATTAAAATTTCAACAAGCCTTTACCTGTCATTTCAGCAGGTTTCGGGATATCCAGTATCTGGCAGATCGTTGGTGAAACATCAGCCAGGATACCATGTTCAACAGAAGCACCCGGGCGGTTTGTTACATATACGATAGGCACCGGATTTAGCGAGTGAGCTGTATTAGGCGAACCATCTTCATTTTCGGCATTATCAGCATTTCCATGGTCGGCAATGATAATTATCTCATAATCATTGGCTTTTGCAGCTTCGACTACCTGACCTACACAATCGTCAACTGCCTGTACAGCTTTCACAATTGCCTCACGTACACCGGTGTGTCCCACCATATCGCCATTGGCAAAGTTCAGCACGATGAAATCAAACTTCTGTTTGTTCAGTTCAGCCACTAATGCATCTTTGATTCCATAAGCACTCATTTCCGGCATTAAATCGTATGTTGCCACTTTGGGTGAAGGAATCAGGATACGCTCTTCTCCTTCGAATTCCGATTCGCGACCACCAGAAAAAAAGAAAGTCACGTGTGCAAACTTCTCTGTTTCAGCAATACGCAATTGTTTCATTCCGAGTGAAGAAACATATTCACCCATGGTGTTCTGCACATTATCCTTATCAAACAGCACTTTCAGCCCTTTGAAAGAAGAATCGTAAGGAGTCATACAATAATACTCCAATGGGATGGTATGCATATCATATTCATGCATATCTTCCTGAGTCAGCACGATAGTCAATTCTTTAGCGCGGTCGTTGCGATAGTTAAAGAAAATAACCACATCACCCGCTTCGATGGTAGCCAATGGTTTTCCGTTATCACCGGTAACAACAATCGGTTTCACGAATTCATCAGTCACGCCTGCATCATAAGAAGCCTGCATAGCAGCGACCGGATCGGTAGTAGGTGTACCCACACCCTTCACAATCAAATCATAAGCTTCTCTCACCCGTTCCCATCTTTTATCCCTATCCATGGCGTAGTAGCGACCAATTACCGAAGCAATTTTACCTGCTGAATATTGCGTATGTGCTTCCAATTGTTCGATAAAACCTTTTCCACTTTTCGGGTCGGTATCACGACCATCCATGAAACAATGCACATAAGCGTTTTCGATACCGTATGATTTGGCAATATCAAGCAATTTGTGTAAATGATCCTGAGAAGAATGCACCCCGCCGTCAGAAACAAGACCGAGGAAATGCATTTTCTTATTATGCTCTTTGGCATAAGTATAAGCATTGATAATTTCCGGGTTCTGCATGATGCTGTTGTCGCGGCAGGCGATGTTGATTTTCACCAAATCCTGGTAAACAACCCTTCCGGCGCCGATATTCAGATGACCCACTTCCGAGTTACCCATCTGACCGTCAGGCAATCCCACATGTTCGCCCGACGCCAGCAAATAAGAATTCGGATACGTGGCGATTAAATTATCCCAATTTGGCGTAGGAGTCGAAGCAATCACATCTGCCTTCGATCCATTGCCGATTCCCCATCCATCGAGAATCATCAATAAAGCTTTTTTATTCATATTGTTTTGATTTATATTATTTTACCTTCAACTAGTACCTTTGTTGTTTCTGACTGCAAAAGTACGGTTTTTTATTGAACCACAAAAGGCACAAAAGGAAGACTAAGGAATCACAAAAGAAAAAATTATTGCGATACAATTTTTCAGCAGTTTAACATAATAAAACAATTATATGAAGATAAAGTTTACTCATTTAAATCAAAATATGATCCTATTCTATGTCTATTAGAATAAATATGATAATTCTTTTGTGATTCCTTAGTCTTCCTTTTGTGCCTTTTGTGGTTCAATAAAAATCTGTAAATTTGCAGTCATTAAAATTGTAAAATATTTATGGCAAAAGAATTCAGGTATCAGGAACCCTTCCCGATGGGAAAAGACAACACGAAGTATTATTTATTAAGCAATGATTTTGTCAGTACGGCAAATTTCGAAGGACAGGAGATTTTAAAGGTGGCCCCGGAAGCACTGACTTTGTTGGCCCGCACTGCCATGCGCGATTGTTCCTTCTTGCTGCGTCCGGAACATCAGCAACAGGTGGCCAATATCTTAGCTGATCCCGAAGCAAGTGAAAATGACAAATATGTAGCTGTAACGATGCTCCGTAATGCAGAAATTGCAGCCAAAGGAGTTTTACCTTTCTGTCAGGACACCGGCACTGCAACTGTTTATGCCAAAAAAGGGAACAACGTATATACCGATGGATCAGATGAAGAAGCATTATCCAAAGGCATTTACGAAACATACCGGGATGAAAACCTGCGATATTCACAGAATGCTGCACTGAATATGTACGATGAAGTAAATACCGGCACCAACCTGCCTGCTCAGATTGACCTGATGGCCGGTCATGGTAACGAATATAAGTTCTTATTTATCGCCAAAGGTGGCGGATCCGCCAATAAATCTTATCTTTTTCAGGAAACGAAAGCCCTGCTGAATCCCGTTTCTCTGGAAAAATTCCTGACTGAAAAGATGAAAACACTGGGTACGGCTGCTTGTCCGCCCTACCACTTAGCTTTTGTCATCGGTGGCACCTCTGCTGATGCCTGTATGAAAACAGTTAAATTAGCTTCGACCAAATACTACGACAACCTGCCAACTACCGGCAATGAACTCGGTCAAGCTTTCCGGGATGTCGAAATGGAAGTGAAAATACTGAAAGCCGCTCAGGAATTTGGTATGGGTGCACAATTTGGAGGTAGATACTTTGCACATGACGTGCGTGTGATTCGTCTTTCACGTCATGGTGCTTCTTGTTTTGTGGGGATGGCAGTGTCCTGTTCTGCCGACAGAAACATCAAGGGGAAAATCAACAAAGACGGTATCTGGCTTGAGAAACTGGAAGACAATCCGGCAAAATATATTCCAGCAGAATTCCGTCAACAAGGCGAAGGCAATGCCGTGAAGATCGACCTCAACCGCCCGATGAAAGAAATCTTGACTACCCTGAGTCAGTATCCGGTTTCAACCCGATTGTCTTTATCAGGTACCATTGTGGTGGGTCGCGACATCGCGCATGCCAAACTGAAAGAGTTACTGGATGAAGGCAAAGAACTACCGCAATACGTAAAAGATCATCCGATTTATTATGCCGGTCCGGCTAAAACTCCCAAAGGCATGCCTTCCGGTTCGTTCGGTCCCACAACAGCCGGTCGTATGGACTCGTATGTAGATTTATTCCAGTCGAAAGGTGGCAGCATGATCATGATTGCTAAAGGTAACCGCAGCGAACAGGTAACAGAGGCTTGCAAGAAATACGGCGGTTTTTACCTGGGTTCTATTGGTGGCCCCGCAGCCATCCTGGCAGAACGAAGCATCAAAAAAGTGGAATGTCTGGCTTATCCTGAACTCGGAATGGAAGCCATCTGGAAAATTGAAGTAGTGGATTTCCCTGCATTTATTTTGGTTGATGACAAGGGAAATGATTTCTTCAAACAAAGTAAAACGAGCAAAGTAATTTGACTTATCATCTAATAAATATTTAACAGGGAACTTGAATTATTTTTCAGGTTCCCTGTTAAATATTTATCAGATGACTTCTTCTTTATTTACTCTTTAGAAAAAAGTTTACCCGTACTTAATTTGGTTATTTTGCCGTATGATGTTTCAATCCTTTTTAAATCAATTATTTTAGGATCTCCCATTATCACGATCGCGACATTTTTATTTTTAACATTTTGCTCATAAAACTCAATAATATCACTAAATTGCAAATTATCAATCTTATCCATATGTACTTTTGCCGGATCATCTGTATAGCCTAACTTAAGCCAGTCATCAAAAACTCTGCTTTTATTCCGGAAAGAAGGTTTACCAGATAAATATGCCTGTTTTAGATACATTTTGATATCACCAATTCGTTCCTGATATTGAGGCATATTATTCAACAAACGCATAAAGATATCAATTGCATCAGCAGCTTTATCGGATTGCGTCCCAATGTAACCTAGAAAATACGTATTTTTCCCCGGAAGAGGTGGTTTACGAAAACCAGCAGAAGCAGTATATGCCATCGAGTTTTTCTCCCGGATTTCCTGCATCACCAGCCCATTAAAACTCCCACTAAAATATTCAACAAATGCATTGTAATCAACTTCTTGATCAATTGAATATGGTTTACCGTTAAAATAAAAATACAGTTGAGCCTGTTGAACCTCTTTATTGGGCAAAAAATAAATGGTTGGTTTATCATAAGTTACACATTCTTTAACAAATGGAGATTCAGTCGTTTTCACTCCTTCTTTTAAAGGTAGATTCTCTCCTAATAACTTAACAACTTCTTTAAAAGATTTTTTTCCAACATAATGAATATCTAATTCATAATCTGTTGCACGTATAATTTCACCTGTCAATTCACTAATCTTCAATCCAAAGATTTCTGTTAAAGTC
>JAQWCZ010000201.1 GCA_028705705.1 Paludibacter sp. | reverse complement strand
AAATTAACAGAATTAGAAAGTAGTTATTCGTTATTTACTTATTGGGCACAAACGTTGCGCCCCTACGTTTTCCGTTTTCAGAAAGCCTCTACGTTTTATTGTTTGAATAAAATGCTTGCAGATGACTGTGCGATTACAAAGAGACTAGCTTTTACCATTCCAATACCATGCAAATCAATTTTACCATCGTGCATAGCTACATTCCAGTTATTTTGCGGGATGGAAATCTTAGCCGGAATACGGTTTCCATTATAAATAACCAAAATATCACGCCAACTATCACCATTCACATTCCCATTGATGGTGTATGCCACCACATTAGGGAATTCCACATCCAGAAACTTAAGATACTGCTGCACCATGACTTCAGTAGGCATTCGGAAAGCCGGATGTTCTTTGCGTAATTTGATTAGTCCCTGATAATAATCAAAAATATCCCGGTATATGGTTTTGTTGTCCCAATTGATTTTATTAATTGAATCCGGTGATTGATAGGTATTATGTACGCCTTTTTTGTTTCTGTAAACTTCTTCACCAGCATAAATAAATGGAACTCCCTGTGCCGTAAATACTACTGTCTGAGCTAATTTGTTGAATTTCACAAATTCTTCTTCTGTTGCACCTGGAGGACTCGCCTTTCGAAGTTTATCAACAAGGCACATATCATCGTGACAGGAAACATAATTGATGACTTGTGTCGGATTTTTCACGTAAGCTTCTTTGGAGTAAATCAGTTTACTGTAATCAATTTGGGGATGATATGTTGCACCGACCACGCCAAATTTCACAGATTCCTCCAGTTCTTCAACTCCGGAAACAAAGCCCGGCACATCGGGATTTGCCCAACTGCCCTTCAATGCATCCCGTATATCATCGCTGAAAACTCCAATACCATCAAATTGCTTTGCATGTTGTTTGATTGCCCTTTTTTCATTTGCTAAAGGTGAATCACCAGCAGTCCAGCCTTCCCCATAAACAAAAATGGTAGGATCGATACGATCCAGCGTGGCACGCACTTCATTCATGGTTTCAATATCATGAATACCCATTAAGTCGAAACGGAAACCATCGATATGATATTCCCTGGCCCAATAGCTAACCGATTCTACGATATATTTTCGCATCATAGGCCGGTCAGATGCTGTTTCATTACCGCATCCGGAAGCATTTGACCAGGTAGAATCGGCATTGAAACGATAAAAATATCCGGGAGCGAGTAAATTGAGGTGTGAATTTTCGCCTGTATAAGTGTGGTTATATACTACATCCATGACAACACGAATACCTGCTTTGTGCAGGGCTTGTACCATCTGTTTAAACTCTTTAATTCGAACAGTAGGATTGTAAGGATCTGTAGCATAACTACCTTCAGGAACGTTATAATTCAATGGATCATATCCCCAGTTATAGTTGTTTTCTGCTAATTTTGTTTCGTCAATAGATGCAAAATCGTACGAAGGAAGTAAGTGTACATGCGTTACACCGAGTTCTTTCAGGTGATCGATACCGGTTTTATCTCCAGCGGTATTCTTTGTTCCGTTCTCAGTGAATGCCAGAAATTTTCCTTTATTTTTAATGCCGGAGTTCTCAGCTACTGAAAAATCCCGCATGTGAACTTCATAAATAACAATATCGGTAAAGCTTTGCAATTCGGGACGTTTATCTAACTCCCACCCTTTCGGATTGGTTTCTTTCATATCAATAATGGCTGCCCGTTTACCGTTAACACCTACTGCTTTTGCCCACATACCAGGAGTTTCTTTTAACCAAACGTCATTAATCTTAACCTGGAAGGTATAAAATTTTCCTTTTAAATCTTCTTGAATTTTAGTTTTCCAGGTGCCTTTCTCTCCTCTTTTCATATCTTCAGAACGATAAGCCATGCCTTCGTTTCCATTGTCATAAAACATTAACTTAACTTCCGATGCAGTGGGCGCCCATACCCTAAAGCTGGACGCATGTGGTGTGTAAATTAACTCCAAATCTGTTCCATCATATACCGGATAATCGTCAAATGAAGCATATTTGGGAGGGGTGGAGTTGCAGGAGACGATGGAAAACAGTATAATAGCGAATAGCGAATAGTGAATAGTGAATCCGTGTTTCTTGATTTGATGTTTCATATTTGTGCTTCTTGATTTTTTTCTTTGCTGTTAATATGCTGGAGGTAATTAACTTTAATAATTCGTCATCATTGCTTTTAAGACTTCGCTTTTGGGGCGCAAGCGTTTGCGCCCCTACTTAACTCCGCTTCTCTTTAACAGCGCCTCAATCGTCGGTTCTTGTCCGCGGAATCGTTTGTATAATATCATTGGATGTTCTGTTCCACCTCTTTTTAATATGTTTTCATAGAATGATGTGGCTGTTTCTTTGTTGAAGATACCTTTTTCTGCAAATACCGAAAATGCATCGGCATCCAGAACTTCTGCCCATTTGTAGCTGTAATAACCGGCTGCATACCCTCCGGAAAAGATATGACTGAAGGCAGGACTCATTCCGGTTTCATTTACATAAGGAAGCACCTGTGTTTTTGCCATAGCTGTTTTTTCCAGTTCAATGACATCGCTTTCGAAAGGAGCGTTCTGGGTATGCCATGCCATATCCAGATAGCCGAAACTTAACTGTCGGAGACAGAAATAGGCTGCATTGAAATTATCAGATGCTTTTATTTTTTTGATTAATTCTTCCGGTATTCTTTCACCGGTTTCATAATGAACGGCAAACTCATCCAAAAACTCTTTTTGAGAAGCCCAGTTTTCAAGCATTTGTGAAGGTAATTCTACAAAATCGCGATATACATTCGTTCCTGAAAGTGATTCGTAGGTGCATTCGGACAACATGCCGTGCAAGGCGTGACCAAATTCATGCAAGAATGTAGTTACTTCATCATAAGTCAACAAAGCAGGTTTGGTTTCGGTGGGACGGGTAAAATTCATCACGATGATGATGTGGGGACGACTATCTTTACCCTTTTCTTTCCACTGGCCTTTGAATTCGCTCATCCAGGCTCCCGGACGTTTTCCATCACGGGGATGAAAATCGGTATATAAAACCGATAGAAATTTCCCATTTTTATCTTTTACCTCATATACATCCACTTCCGGATGATATTTCTGTATGTTGTTGTTTTTGATAAATTGTAAACCAAACAATCTGGTTGCCAGTCCGAATACCCCTTTCTTCACATGCTCCAATTCAAAATAAGGTTTCAAGAGCTCATCGTTCAACGCATATTTTTCATCCTTAAGTTTATCAGCATAAAATGACCAATCCCAGGGTTGAATCTTAAAATAAGCGCCTTTGCTGTCGGCATAAGCTTGCACCGCTTCCACCTCTTTTTCAGCAAAGGGGTGATAAGCAGTTAATAAGTCATCAAGCAGTTTATAAACATTTTCTTTATTTTCAGCCATCCGATGTACAAGTGCCTGATCAGCATAAGATTGATGACCCAATAAATTGGCAATTTTCAAACGAGTATTGACAATTTTACGAATGATCTCCCGGTTATCATATTCACCACCATTCATACAACGGGTGTTATAAGCCAGGTATAATTCGCGACGTAAATCCCTGTTTTCAGCATATTTCATGAAAGGAATATAGGTAGTTGCTTTCAAATTAAGCATCCAACCTTCTTTCCCTGCATTTTTTGCATTCAGAGCCAGCATGTCCAGTACATCCTGAGGTAAACCTGAGAGTAAACTATGATCTGAAATTAGTAAACTCCAGTTATTGGTTTCCTTCAGCACGTTTTGTCCAAATTGAAGTGTTAGCATACTTAACTCTTTAGACAATTCACGATACACCTTTTTATCCGATTCTGAAAGATTGGCTCCATTATCGGCAAAACCATCATAGGTTTTTTTCAACAGACGTGCATCTTCCACATTCAGTTTCAATTGATTCCGCATTTCATATACTACCTTTACCCTGGAAAACAATTTTTCATCCAGTCGAATGGCATTATAATGTTCCGACATTAAAGGGGATACTTTTTCAGCAATTTGTTGTAAATCATCATTTGTTTCTGCACTTAACAAATTAAAAAATGGAGAAGCAACCTGATTTAGTGTGCTCCCTGCCTGTTCCAGTGCAACTATGGTGTTTTCAAATGTAGGTTTTCTTTTATTATTTGTAATTTTTTCTACTTCATCGCTGTGAATCTTCATCGCTTCTTCAAAAGCAGGAAGATAATGTTTTATTTCAATTTGATTAAATGGAATTGTTCCATAAGGAGTTTTATACTTTCCAAGCAATGGATTTGCCATAGAGGCAGTTATTATCATCGACATTATATATATTAAAATGGTTCGTTTCATAAAAAAATGTTATTTATTTCTATTAATCAATAATTTTTGTTTTAACTGTTTATTGTCATTTGTAGTTGCTATAATCATGTAAATTCCATCAGGAAATTCCGTTAAGTCAACCACACCGGTATGGAAATG
>JAQWCZ010000200.1 GCA_028705705.1 Paludibacter sp. | reverse complement strand
ATGGCTGTATTGTTGATGTCCTGAGAAGTCAGTCCAAAATGAATAAACTCTTTGAAAGGCTGTAAACCCAGCAAATCAAACTGCTCTTTGATAAAATACTCAACTGCTTTCACATCATGGTTTGTCACCTTTTCGATATCTTTTATTTTTTGTGCATCATCCTCCGAGAAATGTTGATATACGGCACGAAGTTTCGGGAATATTTCAGCAGGAACAATTTCAAGTTGTTTAAGTGGTATTTCGCACAAAGCGATAAAATATTCAATTTCAACCAGTACCCGGTAGCGAATCAAGGCATATTCAGAAAAAAACGGAGCATAAGGATTGGTTTTCGAACGATAACGACCATCAATTGGTGAAATCGCGGTAAGTATTGAAAGATTCATAATGAGAAAGTTAGTTAATAATTTATCTGCTTACAAAAGAGGCACAAAGTTAATCAATTCTGTCGGATATTAAAAGAAATTAGCTTTGCATTGCCATATAAAAGCTTTTATTTACCTTTGTTCTGCAATGAAAATATGCCAATGTGTACAGTAATTAATTGGTATATTCACATATTAACACATTGACATATTTAAAAACGACATGAAATACATAAAAATACATAAAGAAGGTCGGTTGATACTATTGATACTGGTTTTTATCCTCTTTTCAGTAAACATGCTGGTTTACCTTCGTTTTCCAAACGTATTGTTGGCTATCACGACCATCATTTCAGGAGGTATCATGGTTTTTTTCACCTATTTCTTCCGCAACCCGACAAGGGTGGTTGAAATTGATGACCCCAGTTTAGTTGTAGCCCCGGCTGATGGGACAATTGTGGTAGTTGAACCGACCGAAGAGCACGAATACTTTGGAGATAAAAGAATCCAGGTTTCTATTTTTATGTCAATATTCGATGTGCATGCCAACTGGTATCCGGTTTCAGGAACAGTACTGATGACAAAACATCACAAGGGGAGACACATGGCTGCATATTTGCCAAAGTCAAGTCATGAAAATGAACGATCCACCATCATCATCGAAACATCTTCTAAAACACAAATAATGGTAAGACAAATTGCCGGTGCTCTGGCACGAAGAATTGTAACCTACGCCCATCCCGGAAAATCTTGTCATTTAAACGAACACCTTGGTTTTATTAAATTCGGATCGAGGGTAGATCTGTTTTTACCTTTAGATGCGGAGATTTTTGTCACCGTTGGAGAAGAAACTACCGGAAACGAAACCATCATAGCCAGATTAAACGAATAAATGACCATAGAAGAAGCGCAACAACAGGTTGACAACTGGATAAAGACAATTGGGGTACGGTACTTTAACGAACTCACCAACATGACCATCCTCACGGAAGAAGTTGGTGAATTGGCCCGTATCATGGCAAGGGTGTACGGTGAACAATCTTTCAAGGAATCAGACAAGAATTATAATCTGGCTGATGAGATGGCTGATGTGCTTTGGGTATTAATCTGTATAGCAAATCAAACCGGAGTAAATCTGGCAGAAGCGTTTGAACAGAATTTACGCAAGAAGACAGAAAGAGACTTAAACAGACATCAATATTTAGCGGAAAGCGAAGAATGTAAGGGCGCAACGCTTGCGCCCAAATAGAACCCCTTGAGTGAAGACTGAAGACCGGAGACAATACAAAACAAAAAATATGAACAAATTTGACGAACTATTCAGCAAATACAACTGCGAACTGAACGATTCGCTGGTTACAAAAGAAGTTGACAAAATTCTGGGTGAGCATCTGGCAGAAAACATGCGTCCCGAAGTATACAAACGATGTCTGAACAGCATTGATTTGACTTCACTGAATGGAACTGACACAGAAGAGCAAATCTTCAACATGGTGCAGAAGGTAAATAAATTCGAAGAATCTTACCCTGACATTCCCAATGTAGGAGCCATTTGTGTTTATCCTTCTATGGTTTCAACTGTTAAAGAAAACATTACCGAAAACATCGGTATTGCTTCCGTTGCAGCGGGTTTCCCCGCATCTCAGACCTTCATTGAAGTAAAAATCGCTGAAACATCGATGGCAGTAATGGAAGGAGCTACTGAAATTGATGTGGTTATCTCCATCGGGAAATTCTTATCCGGTGAATATGAGGTGGTACATGAAGAGCTAACCGAAATTAAATCGGCTTGTCGTAATGCCCATTTGAAGGTTATTCTTGAAACAGGTGCATTAGAAACTGCCACCAACATCAAAAAAGCATCCATTCTGTCGATGTCGGCCGGCGCAGATTTCATCAAAACTTCTACCGGCAAAATCCCGGTTGCAGCGACTCCATTTGCAACTTATGTAATGTGTCAGGCAATCAAAGCGTGGTACGAACAAACCGGTGAAAAAGTCGGCTATAAACCTGCTGGTGGTATTGTGACTACTGAAGATGCAGTGAAACACTATACGCTTGTAAAAGAAATTCTCGGAGAAGGGTGGCTGAACAACAAACTTTTCAGACTGGGAGCCAGTCGATTGGCCAATAATTTATTAACCTCGATTTTAGGGAAGGAAACGAAATACTTTTAAAGCGGAGTTCATAGCGAGTAAAAATTTACTTCGTACGTGTCACTGCAAATTCTACGCACTTAATCAGTCCTTCTTTATACTGATTTTCCTCAAAGCCATTGAGTTCTTCGATGGCTTTGTTTTTGAATTCTTCCATGCGGGCTTTGGCGTATTCCACTCCTCCACTTTTCAGCGCAAAATCAGTGATATAAGCGATATTTTCGTGGGTAAAATCTTTTAAATTGATCCAGGTGATGATTTTATCTCTTTCTTCTTTGTCTGCATTTTTCAATGCGTAAATCAGGGGCAGGGTTACTTTTCCATCTCTGATGTCGTTACCGGTGGGTTTCCCGATATTAACATCATTAAAATAATCAAAAACATCATCTTTAATCTGAAAGCAATATCCAAGGTATTCTCCAAACTTCATGAGGTGTTCTATGCTTTTTGCATTAGCATTAGCCGATAAAGCGCCAACCTGCATACAAATTGAAAAGAAATAAGCTGTTTTTTTTTGGATGATTCGAAAATATTCAGTTTCAGAAATTTTGGATTGCTGGGTGCTGCTCAATTGCAAGAGCTCACCATCGGACAACTGCAAACCAATAAAAGCAACTGCATTGAGGATATCAACATTGGTTGTTTTGGCAACCTGCATCAATGCTCCGGAGAGCATGTAATCGCCTGACAACACAGCAACTTTGTTTCCCCAGCGGGCGTTTACCGACTGACTGCCACGACGTTCGAAAGTATCATCAATGACATCGTCGTGTACCAGACTGGCGGTATGTAACAATTCTAAAGCGATTGAGCTATGAATGGTCGACATATTTACCTCTCCCACCATCTTAGCAGCAAGTATAACCAGCATCGGCCGTAGTTTTTTACCGGCACGCTGAAAAATATAACCGTTCACACTCTCCAGAATGGGATTGTCGGTTTCCAAGCTCGTAACCAGTGTTTTGTCAAACAATTCCAGTTCCGGTCGAATGATTTCTTTTACTGACTCAATAAGATTCATTGAAGCATTTCTTCTTCACAGGCTGCAAAAGTAAACAAATTTGTTCTAAGTGCACACTGTCGGGTTTAAAAATGAATTAATTTTAATTACTTTTACAGTCCAAACAAATCTGAATTCAGATTGTTCTGATTCAATGTTTAAATATTATTAACGATGAAAAAACTCTTCTTAATAGACGCTTACGCAATCATCTACAGAGCATATTATGCTTTTATCAGAGCACCCAGAATCAACTCCAAAGGATTGAATACTTCTGCCATTTTTGGCTTTGTAAATATGCTGGAAGATGTGCTCAAAAGAGAGGAGCCGTCGCATATTGCCGTGGCATTCGACCCTCCCGGGCCAACTTTTCGTCACGACGCCTTTGAAGCTTACAAAGCACAACGAGAATCCACCCCGGAAGATATTAAATTATCAGTTCCCTATATCAAAAGAATCATCAGCGCTTACAACATTCCCATGCTTGAAGTCATGGGATTCGAAGCGGATGATGTTATCGGCACTATTTCTAAAAAAGCTGAAAAAGCCGGATTTGATGTATTTATGCTCACTCCGGATAAAGACTATGGCCAGTTGGTCTCGGAACATATCTTTATGTACCGCCCGCGCCATAAGGGTGGTTATGAAATTATGGGACCCACTGAAATTAAAGCCAAATATGAACTGGACAGTCACGAACAGGTAATTGACTTACTTGGACTGATGGGCGACAGCTCCGATAATATTCCGGGTTGCCCGGGTGTCGGAGAAAAAACTGCGGTAAAACTGCTGAATGAATTCGGCAGCATTGATGCCCTGTTAACCCGTACCAACGAATTGAAAGGAGCACTCAAAACTAAGGTAGAAGAAAACATCGAACAAATTAAGTTTTCAAAATTTCTGGCAACGATCAAGATTGATGTTCCGATA
>JAQWCZ010000004.1 GCA_028705705.1 Paludibacter sp. | reverse complement strand
CCGGGTGATGATTCCTAATCCACCTTCTCCATAGATAGAAAACTTTTTCCCAATAGGCAACTTACCTTTCAGCGTAAAACCTCCCACATTGGTCCAAACTGATTTTGAATCTTGAATTCCACTCGCAGCATAACGATATTTCACCCAGGCAACCGGTCGCATATAGGTTACTTGCGCTGCCAAGTAGTCATTAAAATCGTAGCCCCACAACACAAGGCGCACCGCCATATTAGGGACATTCACACTTTCAAACGTATATCCGGATTCTAATTGAGCAGCGCCAAAAGGATAGTTTATATATCCGAGATTAACCTCAAAGTACGACCGTTGAAGTAGAGGTGGTATTTGTGATCTTTCATCCTGAGCTGACAACCTAATTGTATTCAATAACATCACAAGGACAACAAGTCCGGTAAACTGGAACGCTTGATTGCTTTTTATCATTTTTCTAACTAATTTAATTTTTTTGCATGTGTTGATAAATACTTTCAGCCGCTCTTTTTGCAGTACCAGGCTCTCCCAATTTATCACGCAGAATTTTATATGATGCAATCATTTCATTCCGATAATCCTCATCATCAAGAATTCTGGACATTTCATTAAATAATCTTTCAGTCGTAAACAAATGAGCATATAGCTCTTTTACCACCTGTTTTTCAGCAAGTATATTGACAAGAGAAATATATTTTGTTTTAACAAATAATTCTCTTGCCAGATATGCAAGTCTGCCTAACATTACATGATATACCACCACCTGAGGCGTTCCTATCAATGCAGTTTCCAATGTGGCAGTCCCTGAATTTACAACAGCGATGTCAGCATGAAAAATCAATTGATAAGGATGATGTTTTATAACTGTATAATTTTTCCCAGCCATAAACTCATGATAAAACGCAGTCTGAATCGAATTGACGCCTGAGATAACAATTTGATAATCCGGAAATTTTTGAGCAGCAACGATCATTTTAGGAAGACAGGCTGCAATTTCCTGTTTACGACTACCGGGCAGCAGTGCAATAATTGGTTTTTCCGACAAAAAATACTTTTTTTTAAAATGAGCGGTCTCCTCTGTTTTATCCAAATTATCATTAACTGTATCAACAGTAGGATTCCCAACATATTTCACCTCGTACTGGTGAGAAGCGTAAAACTCTTTCTCAAACGGTATTATTGTTAACATTTGTGTTACATCACGTTTAATTTGTTTTATGCGGCTTGATTTCCATGCCCAAACTGATGGTGAGATATAATAGTAAACCGGTATTCCCGTTTCCTTACGGACAAATTTGGCTATGCGTAAGTTAAACCCGGGATAATCAATCAGAACAACCACATCGGGTTGGAAATCGAGAATTGCCTTTTTACATTCACGCAAATTTTTAAAAATAGTTGAAAGATTTTTCAACACATTCCAAAAACCCATATAAGCCATCTCCTTGATGTGTTTGATTGGTCTGACACCAGTAACTGCACGCATCAAATCTCCACCCAAAAAGTGAATTTCACATGCATTATCCAATTTCTTCAATTCATTAATAAGAGAAGACCCGTGTAAATCTCCTGATGCCTCTCCGGCTATAAAAAAATATTTCATGTGTAATAATTTAAATTCTTATCCCGCCCAACCTTCCCGGTCGAGATTTCTATAATTAATCGCTTCAGCAATATGATGTGAACATATCTGCTCAGAATCATCCAGATCTGCAATGGTTCGAGATACTTTTAATATACGATCATACGCACGAGCCGACAAATTTAACCTTTTCATTGCATTTCTGAGCAATTCTGCACCAGATTTATCCGGCAAGGCAAATTTTCGCTGCAATTTTGAGGTCATTTGTGCATTACAATATATGCCTTCAATGTCTTTGAATCGCAGTTCCTGAATCTGTCTGGCTTTGATTACCCTTTTTCTAATTTCTTCACTTTTCTCGGCTTCTCTTTGTTCTGATAATTTCTCAAAGGGAACAGGAACAATTTCAATATGAATATCAATTCTGTCTAACAAAGGTCCGGATATCCTGCTCAAATATTTCTGAACAACACCTGCACCACACACACAAGCCTTTTCAGGATGATTATAGTAACCACAGGGACAAGGATTCATGGATGCAACCAACATAAAACTTGCCGGATAATCAACAGAAAACTTTGCCCGCGAAATGGATATTTTTCTGTCTTCAAGAGGCTGTCGCATCACTTCAAGCACCGAACGCTTAAATTCAGGTAATTCATCCAAAAATAACACACCATTATGAGCCAGCGAAATCTCTCCTGGTTGCGGGAAAGCACCTCCACCAACCAATGCCACATCAGAAATTGTATGATGCGGACTACGAAAGGGACGTTGCAAAACGAGGGCAGCATTATTGTCTGTATTCCCGGCAACAGAATGAATCTTAGTCGTTTCGAGTGCTTCTTCGAGTGTCATAGGCGGCATAACGGTCGGTAAACGTTTTGCCATCATTGACTTTCCTGCACCCGGTGGTCCGACTAAAATAATATTATGTGAACCGGCAGCGGCAACTTCCAACGCTCGTTTTACATTTTCCTGTCCTTTTACATCAGAAAAATCAATATCAACAGGTTCACGTTTAGTATAAAATATTGCTTCTGCATTCAACTTAAGTGGTTCCATTACAGTATTGTCATTTAAAAAAGCTATCACCTCTGTAATATCTTTTACACCATAGACATCAATTCCCGCGACAACTGCCGCTTCTTTTGCATTCTGATAGGGCACGAGCAATCCTTTAAAACCTGCTTCCCTTGCTTTTACGGCAATTGGAAGTGCTCCTTTAATCGGTTTCATTCCGCCATCCAACGACAACTCCCCCATCATAACAAACTTATCAAGCAAGTCAGTTTTAATTTGATTGGATGCTGCCATTATTCCGACAGCCAAAGGCAAATCATAAGCTGAACCTTCTTTCCTGATATCTGCTGGTGCCATATTGATAACTACCTGCATCCTGGGAAGCTTTTTTCCTGAAAACGATAATGCTGATGCGATACGTTCATGACTCTCTCTGACTGCATTATCAGGTAAACCAACAATTAAGAAACGAATTCCCTGACTGACGTTCACCTCAATGGTCACAATAGTCGCAGAAATACCTTGTACTGCGGCACCAAAAGTTTTTACTAACATAGTTAATCCGGTTATTTAATAACAAACAGTAACGGTCGCAAAATTACAATTATTTTGAGAAAGTTCTTATAATGATAAATGAAAAAACCACGCAATTTGTATATTTTGTTTTTCAAGTTAAGAATCTGTTATATTTTCACATTGCGCAAAAAACAAAAGGCTGCAATTGAGCAATTGCAACCTTTTGTTTTATAAATAAAATCTAATTAATGGCCTGATAAATAGCTTGATATTCCATCCTGTGTTGGTTTCAAGGCTTTATCACCTTTTTTCCAGTTTGCAGGACATACTTCACCATATTCTTCTGTAAACTGAAGTGCATCAATTAATCTAATCACTTCATCTACACTACGACCCAAAGGCATATCATTTACTACCTGATGACGCACCACACCGTTTTTATCAATCAGGAACAAACCACGGTATGCTTTGGCTTCACCGACAAATACCTCATTTCCTTCTTCATCATACGTTTCTTCACCCGCCAATACATCATACGCTTTTGATATGGCAAGCGTTTGATCTACCACAATCGGATATTTAACTCCCTGAATACCTCCATCCTTGGTTGGTGTCTGAAGCCATTTCCAATGCGAAAACTCTGAATCTGTTGATGCTCCAACTACAACTACATTACGTGATTCAAACTCAGCAATTTTATCCTGAAATGCAATCAATTCAGTTGGACAAACAAACGTAAAATCTGCCGGATAAAAGAAAAATACTACATATTTCTCGCCTTCATATTGTTTCAACGAAAAATTTTCTACAATCTCACCTCCATTAACAACCGCTTTGGTGTTAAATACCGGAGCCTTTTTACCTACTAATACTGACATATTACTTTATTTTTTGATTATAATTTAACTATTTGTATCGCGTACAAAGTTAGATCCTTTTATCAAAAAAAAAGCTTAAAACTGTATTGAATGTTTTTATAACAATATAGACGGAGTGGATAGGGTTTAATTAGTGGTTAGTTGAATAAATTAAAACGGTTGCATAGGCGGTCATACCTTCTGCGCGACCGACAAAACCCATTTTTTCTGAAGTTGTAGCTTTTATGGATATCTTATCCGGGGATGTATTCATCACTTCAGCCATACAGTTTTGCATGGTAGGAATATGTGGATTGATTTGGGGTTCTTCTGCACAGATAGTGCAATCTGCATTCCCGAATTCATAACCCTTAGACCTCAACAATTGCATGGTTTTTTTCAACAAGATTTTGCTGTCGATATTCTTAAATTCAGCAGCATTATCAGGAAAATGAAAACCAATATCACGTAAATTGGCTGCACCCAACAAAGCATCACATAGGGCGTGAATCAGTACATCTGCATCAGAATGACCTAATAAACCTACTGAATGTTCAATTTTAATTCCTCCCAACCACAAATCCCTGGAAGGTGCAAACTGATGTACATCATAACCAAATCCTACCCGAATATTCATCTGTTTATTTTTTGCCCTAGCCCTTAAAGGGGGAACAGAAAGACGTTTGTATTATTATCATTTCCTTCTTTGTTAGCATACTTATTCTGTCATGCTCGTTTCATCTGATTTTATCAAAAACGACAAAAATGCTAATGTTATCTCATCAGATTTTGCAGTCCGAATAAGTCGAATGACAAGGAAAACCGTAAGGTCTGATCAAGTGGATTTGTTTGAGCAACTGAAATAACGTAGGAAGCATCCAGTTGGAATACATTCAGTTTAAATCCGGCACCGGCAGTAAAAAACTTTCGGTTACCTTTATTTTGATGCTCGTTGAAGTATCCGGCACGAACTGAGAATTGGTTATTATAAACATATTCAGCACCTACCGACCAGGCAATTTCCTGTAATTCCTCATTAAATCCACCGGGAGCATCTCCAAAGGAAGAAAAAATACCCTGCAAAGAAGTCATATCATCATAATAATTGACATTTTCAGCTATTTTACTTTTATCGATGGTGGGAACAAGCATTTTATAAGCATCGGCACTAAAAGACAAACGTTGATAATCATCAATCGGATAATCGAATGAAGTTCCTAAGCGTAAATTAGTTGGAATAAAGAAACTGGATGCACGTTCGTCGTAGGAAATTTTCGAACCGATATTCGAAATGTTCATCCCCAGTGCAAAATTTCCATCACCGGTATACATTTGCACCGGAGTTTTGTAATACATCGCCACATCAGCAGCGACAGCTACACCCGGATATATTTCAGATCCACTGCCTGAAAGATTCTTACCATTATTGAGATCAGAATAAATTAAACGCAAAGCAGCAGCAGCCGAAAAATTATCGAATAACTTCTGAGAATATGCCACATCAAGTGCAAACTCATTGGGAAAAGCCGTTGCATAAGGATCTCCATTATAATCAGTCATCACAATTTCACCCAAAGAAAAATATCTTAATGAAGCGCTCAAAGCCCTTCTTGGATCAAACTTCCAATAACCGGTCAGATAAGTAAGGTTAATATCATCCACCAACTGTCTTAACCAGGGAGTAAAAGAAAATGACAATCCGGCATCACTTTCTGCAAAAACATATTTTGCCGGGTTCCAGAATTGAGCGTTAACATCAGCAGATGTTGCGGCGCCCAAATCTCCCATACCGGCTCCTCTGGCATCAGGAGAAATGGTAAGAGAAGGAACTGTATAACCTACCTGATTAATTTGAACTTCTTCTTGTGAGAACGCTGTAAATGATATTGCAAACAAAAGGATGTTTAATAAGAATTTTTTTTTCATTGCTATAATCTTTCTGAATTTTTGTGTCTTATTTTTGACAAATATTAGTTATTGTTATTTCTTAACCTGAAAATTTCGTTTTTATTGTATAATCATCTAACCTTATTCAACTACGATTAATTTATTCATTCTTGATCGAACCATATTTGTGTTCGTTTGAATGGAAATACGATACAAATAAACTCCCGTTGATAGTCTTTTTCCTGTATAATCATTTATATCCCAGTGAATTTCATCCAGAGTAGATTGTTTAAAGCTCCAAATCTGACGACCGGAAAGGTCATAAATATCAACTTGAGTATTCAACACTGTTTCAGGACGATCGTGTTCAATTACAAATTTGGTGTATGATTTAACTGGATTAGGATAATTTTTGATACTGAAAATTTGCGGTTCCAATCCCTTTACAACTTCAAATTCAACAGTCTGAGTAGATGAATTATTCAATAAATCCCACACCTTAAAGGTAAGGGTATGTTTTCCTGATCGTAACCCTGGTAATTTAAAGCTGATTGTTCCCTGTGTGAAGTCATTTATAACTGACTTGTAATAATCATTCAGAATATAAGATTGACTTGGGTCTTCATCAACTATCAACATGATATCGTGTCCAATACCACTTCCAACCTGATTGACTCCATTTACATCACTGACATTTGCTATAAACACCGGAGTTTCATTTACTTTATCTCCTGATTTAAAATCCGGCGTATTCAGATACATGGTAATTTCAGGTCCGTCTGTTTCATATTCCAAATCCGGATTAGATCCTCCGATCAAAAAACTTTCAAAAGAACCCTGTGCTTCATCACCACTGACATCGCAGGAATCGCAGGATGCATAATAATTTATTCTACCACTACCGTAGTTATATTTGATGTCTTTGGGCAACATAAACATCAACTCAAAACGTCCGTTCACGACTTCTGCAACACCTGAGAAAAGTGTATTTGGACGATCCAAATAGCTCATCGCTCCATTTTTATCATTATTCAGAGTTGTAATCTGCTGAACTTTATCATAAACAGTAGCATTCAGAAATCCATTAAAATTATCTACCGGATTCCCATTTTTATCCGCAATGTAGCCTTCAAACCTGGCTACCGACAAAGCCCGTAATGTATCATTTCCCAACACATCTGAGCCATTTATTTTTTCTGTAACAACACGGTACTCGTTGGGATAATTCAACCTTACAGCAGGATCACCCATATAAACATAAGACAACTTGTTTAATTCATTACCAAGTGAGTTTTTTGCACGTGCAATTGCATCTCCAACCCTCATATTTTTACCGTTTTCCTGATAAAAGAGGTAATGGTTTATCATTTTATTGATATTCATGTTCTGAGATGCATAAACCGGCCTGGTTGCAGATACAATACCAATACCACCTCCAACGGGGTTCAGCAACACCTGTTCACCAGCAGAGACAGTTGGAAGATCAAACTGCAGGAAATTACAGGTTGCAGCAATCCACAATGGAAGGTTTTTATTAGACAGATTCTTTACATCTGCTGTTGACAATATCTGCTCGTTTGTCCAACCGGTAGCACCAGCATGACCAATATAATCAAGCACGAAAATACCGTTTCTGAGTAAATTATGAAACTGGGTACGGGCAACCGGATAGGTTTCACCACTGGCATTAATTTCCTGTTGATAGGCATCTAAATATATTTTTGTTATCTGAGATGCCGGATTTGCTCTGCCAATCATCGATGCAATACTATCAGCCTGTTTCATGTGTAAAGCACCATCACCATCATCTGCCAGGTAACATATTTGATTCTTCCATATACCACGATTCTCGTTTTTCATATAGTTTATGGTCTTCGAAACCACATCGGTTGCTTCCTGTACGGATGAAACCGGAAATCTGCCTATTCCGATATCCATGGTATGTGCCGGTATTTGCGTTCCTTCAGAATCTTCAAGAAATGCAAAATAATCATCAGTAACGTAAGAAAGTGTTTCAACCAGTGAGTTGTCAGCCTGATAAGTTAACACATAACTCTGACTTGAAGAAGTCAGCAAATTGCGGTTATCAAAAGACCCCCTTCCAAACAACAATACATATTTAGGTTTCTTCGACAAATCACCGGATTGTATTGCTCTGTCGTATAACATTTTCATCATCCATCGGTAAGCAGTTGCATCCGGAGTTCCTGATGAAAACTCGTTATACACCTGCTCAGTTGTCACAGCTTCTACCGTTATTTCACCTATATCATTATGTTTCTGTGCTAATCTTTGGGCTTGCTGCAGGAAATTCGGATGTGCAATAATCACCATATCAGTTTGAAGCATCCCATGTAAATTTTGATTTACAATACTCCCAACTATCTCTGGTTTCGGAAAGGAAGCAGATGACGTTGGATCGATTGCCAAATAAGTTTTTTGTGTTTTATTATTACCGTAAAAACTCAAAGAACTATTATTAACCGGCGCATTAATGCGTTTAACATTGGTATGATCTGTAATGTCCCATATTTGTAGATTAATTCCGGCATTACTCAGATTGAACTTACTGTAAGTATCATTCCCCAGTTCATTCGGATACTGAATTCGCATGGCAGCACCCGACATAATGAGCGATCTTCGTGCATTAACTTCCAGATAATTAAGATAAGCCCTTGAACTGGCATTAGGTTTAACATAATTTAAACTAAAATTCAACAGATCGCTTTCGGGTGTATAGGTAAATAACCCATTAGCTGCACGTGCCTTCTCATAATTGTCATTATCTGTTTTTTTGGCAACAGAAAGACTTTTCATTTGTTGACTATTCAAACTTAGTTGAAACACTGAAATTTCTGAAGAAGTAGCAGCAACATCTAATCTGACTTTTACAGCATTAGAGCTTTTAACAGTATTAGGAAAATTGAAATTCAGAGTCAGAGTCAACATTTCCGCAAAAGTTTCTCCATAAAATTCTTTACCGGATTTGGCAATACTTACCAGTTCATTTTCATATACAACATAATCAACAAACTCATTTACGTCTGTATAAGTTGCACCATTGGGAAGCACATTGTCTACTGAAGTAATTTTTCTACCCTCACCTGCATCGGAAGACACAAAATAATAACCATAATTTGAATAATGATTGAGTATATGTGTGTACATGCCACGATTAGTATCATAAGTCCAGGAGTTTATCCCCTGAGCGTAAAACAAGACATAATCACCTGCATTGAAAATGCCATCACTTCCCTTTTCTATATGAATCGCCAGTTCAGGTAAATCATCGATTTTAGATTCAAGAAAACTTTGATTCAGTAACGCCCCACCATAACCAAAAATTCTGACATTGGATGGATTTACACCCATTGAATTTAAATCCTCATAAGTCAACTTATAAACTCCGGATTCTTTGATTCGAATTTTAACAAATTTACCTTCTGACAGTACTGAGCTTGATTTATAGGAATGAATACTTCCCAAAACCACTGATTGACTAACAAAAGCAAATAAGATAACAGAAAATATGCTGATATTTTTATGAAATTTACTCATTGGTAAAACAGGATTATATATAACTGTAATAGATTTCTGATTAACGTAAACAATTATTGTTTGTTGTAAAGTTTATTAAATGATAACATTATTTAATTTTAAAATCAAACATTTTTCTATCGAAAATATATCCTTCCAACCTGTCACCTACCTGAACTTTTCCAACACCAACAGGAGTTCCTGTAAATAATATATCCCCAATTTTCAGGGTAAAATACCGGCTTGTATAGGCTATCAGTTCATCAACAGGAAAAATCATATCTTTTGAATTTCCTTTTTGCACCGTTTTTCCATTGATATCCAAATGAAATGATATATTTTGAACATCTTCAATCTCATCCAAAGATAAAAAATCTCCAATTACTGCTGAATGGTCAAACGCCTTGCATATTTCCCATGGATGTCCGTTTTCTTTTAATTTTCTTTGAATATCACGAGCAGTAAAATCCACTCCTAATCCAACTTCAGCATAATATCTATGAGCATACCTTTTGGCTATATTTTTTCCAAGCCGATTGATTCTAATTATCAACTCGGTTTCATAATGCAATTCATCTGTGAAATCAGGAATATAAAACGGTTTGTTATTTTTTAACAAAGCCGTATCCGGTTTCATAAACACAACAGGTTCTGTTGGATTTTTGCTGTTTAACTCTTTATTATGCTCGATGTAGTTTTGTCAGATTGCCAGAATTTTCATATTTTCACCTATTTACATCCAGTTCTTTCAAGGCATTCAGACGATTGAACATCACTGCCAGGTGTGCATATATTGAGGTGTTTTGTACAACTATTTTATCCGGAACTACGATCCTGTAAGGTGTAAAATTCCATATCGCTTTGATTCCTCCTGCCACCATCACCTCTGAAACTTCCTGTGCTTTATCGACAGGAACGGTCAATATTCCTATGTTCACCCCTGTTTGCTTCTGCAGCTCTGCAAATCTATCAATATGATGGATGGGAATGTGATTGATGGATGTACCCGACAATTCATATTTCACATCAAAACCGGCCATAATCTCCAGTCCGAACTGCTCCAGCCCATTATCGTGCATCAAAGCACCACCCAAGCTTCCCACACCGAAAAGATACGCCTGATGGGAATTGGTAAAACCCAAAAAAACTTCCAACACCGCAACCAATTCTTTCACATCATACCCAACACGGGTTTTGCCTGAAATTTTCACATAAGACAAATCTTTGGCAACCATCGAAGCATCAACGGATATATTTCTCGCTATTTGAGTTGAAGAAAGGAATGATTCTCCCTTTTTTAAAATCAATTTAGCAAAAGCCAGATACCAAGGTAGCCTCCGCAGGGTTGGTTCCGGTACGTGAAATTCTATTGCGCTTTTTAAATGAGGCATTTATCTCCTAAAATAGATTCGAACTGCAAAAATAATCAAATATTTTAATTAATTTTGCACGTTTATTTTTTTAAAGAAATATTATGGAGTATAATTTCAGCGAGATAGAAGCAAAGTGGCAAACATACTGGAAAGAAAATCAGATTTACAAAACAGAAGTTGATTTACAAAAACCAAAATATTATGTGTTGGACATGTTCCCGTATCCTTCCGGAGCGGGTTTACACGTAGGTCATCCGCTGGGTTATATTGCTTCCGATATTTACAGTCGCTACAAAAGACTTCAGGGCTTTAACGTACTTCATCCGATGGGATATGATGCTTATGGTTTACCTGCAGAACAATATGCCATCCAAACCGGACAGCATCCAGCCGTAACTACAGCAAGAAACATTGCCAGATACAGAGAACAATTAGATAAAATCGGCTTTTGCTACGATTGGGGTCGAGAAATTCGTACCTGCGATCCGGATTATTATCACTGGACTCAATGGGCTTTTATTCAAATGTTTAATCATTATTTCGACACGAAGCTACAAAAAGCAATACCAATCGAAAACCTGGTTAATCATATTGAAAAAAATGGCACAACCGAACTTCATGCACATGGAACTGAAGAACTTTGCTTTTCTGCAACTGAATGGAACGCTAAAACAGAAAAAGAACAACAGGAAATATTACTGAATTATCGTATCGCTTATTTGGCTGATATGAAAGTGAACTGGTGTCCGGCATTGGGAACGGTTCTCGCGAATGATGAAGTCAGCGAAGGTGTTTCAATTCGCGGTGGGCACCCGGTGGAACAGAAAGTCATGCGTCAGTGGAGCCTGCGGGTTTCTGCTTATGCACAAAGATTGCTCGACGGCTTATCAAGAATCGACTCGACCGATTCGCTGAAAGAAACGCAAAAAAACTGGATTGGAAGAAGTGAAGGTGCTGAAATGTCATTCAAACTCAGTGACAAAGAGCTCAGTTTTGATGTGTTCACCACCCGCGCTGACACAATATACGGAGTAACTTTCATGGTGCTGGCTCCGGAAAGTGAATTGGTTAAAACTTGTACATCTCCTGAACAGGCTGCTGAAGTACAAGCTTATCTCGATGCAACAAAAAAACGAACTGAACGGGAAAGAATCGCCGACCGTCGTGTCACTGGCGTATTTACCGGCTCATATGCCATTAATCCGGTCGGTGGAACAGAAATTCCGATCTGGATTTCAGATTATGTACTGGCAGGTTACGGAACTGGTGCTATTATGGCAGTGCCGGCTCACGATAGTCGTGACTATGCTTTTGCTAAACACTTCAACCTGCCAATCATCCCATTGATTGAAGGTTGTGATGTTTCAGAAGAAAGTTTTGACGCGAAGGAAGGCATCATGATGAATTCAGGTTTTCTGAACGGTCTGACTGTTAAAGAAGCCATTGAAAAAGCAAAAGCTTATGTAGAAGAAAAGGGAATCGGCAGAATCAAGGTTAATTTTCGGCTTCGCGATGCGATTTTCAGTCGCCAGCGTTACTGGGGCGAGCCTTTCCCTGTTTATTACAAGGATGACATGCCTTACATGCTGGATGAAAGTAAACTACCTTTAATTCTTCCGGAAGTGGATAAATTTCTGCCGACAGAAAAGGGTGAACCTCCATTGGGCAGGGCAAAAAACTGGCAAACAGAAGATGGATTCCCGCTGGAATTGTGTACGATGCCCGGATTTGCCGGATCATCGGCCTATTACCTGCGCTACATGGATCCCAAAAATGATAAAACTTTAGTAAGCAAAGAAGCGAATGAATACTGGCGCGATGTTGATTTGTATATCGGTGGAACAGAACATGCTACCGGTCACCTCGTTTACAGCCGTTTCTGGAATAAATTCTTATTCGACTTAGGATTGGTTTGTGAAGATGAACCGTTTAAGAAACTAATCAATCAGGGAATGATTCAGGGACGAAGCAACTTTGTTTACAGAATTAAAGACAAAGCCCCCCTTACCCCCCTAAAGGGGGAAACCGTACCGGTATTTGTTTCTTTAAATTTGAAAGACAGATATGAAACGACTCCAATACATGTTGATGTTAATATTGTTACAAACGATCACCTCGATATAGAGAAATTCAGAAACTGGAATCCCGAATACAAAAACGCAGAATTTATCCTCGAAGATGGAAAATACATTTGCGGATGGGCAGTTGAGAAAATGTCTAAGTCCATGTTCAACGTGGTGAATCCGGATGATATCGTTGAAAAATACGGAGCCGACACCCTGCGTTTGTATGAAATGTTCCTGGGTCCGCTTGAACAATCGAAACCGTGGGACACCAACGGTATTGACGGGGTGCATCGCTTCCTGAAACGCCTGTGGTCGCTATTCTATAAAGATGGCATATTGGTACTAAACAATGAACAACCATCAGCAGAAGAACTCAAAATTTTGCACAAGACAATCAAGAAAGTAACTTTTGATATCGAAAACTTTTCATTCAACACCTCTGTGTCTGCTTTTATGATTTGCGTGAATGAATTGTCGGCGCTCAAATGCAGTAAAAAAGCAACTTTGGAACCTTTGGTGATTTTGCTGACTCCTTTTGCACCACACATCGCGGAAGAATTGTACCATGTTCTTGGTCATACCGGCACAGTTTGTGATGCCACATTTCCTGTTTGCAATGAAGATTTCTTAGTTGAATCGACGGTTAAATACCCTATCTCATTCAACGGAAAAGTAAGATTTACCCTGGAACTTCCGGCGGACATGAATAAGGCCGATGTAGAGAAAGCAGCACTGGAAAACGAAAACACGATCAAACAACTGAACGGAGCAACCATTAAAAAGGTGATTGTGGTGCCCGGAAAGATTGTGAATATAGTTGTTTAACGGAAAACGGAAAACGTAGGGCGCAACGCTTGCGCCCAAATAATGAATAGCGAATTGCGAATAACGACGGGTTGAATGGCCAAATGCAGTTTTAAAGGGGGTTGCCACGTCGTTCACTTTGTGAACTCCTCGCGATGACAAACCAGACTGTAGACCGTAGACTGTAGACAATATTATGACATTGAAATCAAGCACAAAAAAAACCTGGATCAACATACGTCAATATGTCTTGATCACATTTGGGTTATTTCTGTATGCAATAGCCTGGAAAGGTTTATTGATACCACACCAGATAACGGGTGGAGGAGTTACCGGTGTCGGGGCATTGTTATTTTACGCAACAGGGATTCCGATTTCTGTTACTTATCTGACTATCAACGTAATTTTGCTTATTATAGCATATAAAACCGTTGGAAAGCAGTTCAGTATTCGAACTGTGATAGGCGTAGGAATCCTAACATTATTCTTAAGCATTATACCCGAGTTCCCGCGTGGAACCTTTGTACAGGAAAGTGAAAGCTTTATGGCCTGCGTGTTAGGAGGATTAATCATGGGAAGCGGTATTGGTATTATTTTCATCAACAACGGCAGCTCAGGTGGTACCGATATCATTGCTAAGGTTATAAACACACGTCGTAATATAACCCTGGGCAGAGCCTTGTTATACACCGATGTATTAATTATTTCTTCGTCTTATTTCCTTGAATTTGGAAGCATTGAGAAGATTGTTTACGGACTTACCACCCTGGCTATTTCAACTTTTGCAATTGATTTGGTTGTGAGTGGGGTAAGGCAATCTGTACAATTTTTTATTTTCTCCAAGAAATACGATGAGATTGCCAACAGAATCAACTCGGATCTACACAGGGGAGTAACTATTTTAGACGGAACAGGTTGGTATTCAAAGGAACCGGTCAAGGTGATTACGGTGCTGGCAAGAAAAAATCAGTCGGTGGCTATTTTCAGAATCGTAAAGGAAATTGATCCCAACGCGTTTGTATCTCAATCATCCGTAATCGGGGTTTACGGAGAAGGATTCGATGTCATCAAATCAAAATAACAATTGCATAGCAGGATTTACCGCTAAATCAGGCAATAATATAAAAGGGCAGCAATATATAGATTATCAAACAGGAGTTATACAAAGACGAATTTAAAGGTTTAAATTTATTTTTCGGCGATTAAACATCATCAGATACAAGCGTGCTTATGGGAGACAATCTGAAAAAAAATATGATAGGTGCAATAGCCTGGAGTTCCGTAAACATTTTCGGAATACAGTTTATTCAGTTGATTGTCGGGATTATACTAGCTCGTATTCTATTACCTGAAGATTTTGGATTAATTGGAGTTATTTACATCTTCATAGGTTTCTCGACCGTTCTGATTGACGCAGGATTTGGACAAGGATTAATTCGAAAACAAGATGCTACAACAACTGATTTTAGTACTGTTTTTATTTTAAATATCCTCATTTCCGTTTTAATGTATTTGCTCTTATATGTGTCAGCTCCTTTTATTGCTTCATTTTTTTCTCAACCTGAACTTATTAAGCTGTCAAGAATAATCTTTATATGCGTGTTGTTATACCCTCTTTATCAAATACAACTGGTACTTTTATATAAAAAACTTGATTATAAATCTATTTCAATTGTCAATATCATCAGCATCAGTATCAGTGGAATTATTGCTACTATATTGGCATTGAACCACTTTGGGGTTTGGTCTTTAGTCTATCAGCAATTATCTTTTCATTTTATTAAAGTTATAGTCTTTCCTTTTTTTTTAAAGTGGAAGCCTTCTCTGAGCTTTTCTTTCAATACTGTCCGTAATTTATGGAAATTTACTGTCCCAATAATGAGTCAGGGTTTATTAAACGTAATTTTTAATCAAATTTATATAGTCATCATAGGTCGGTTTTATCCGCTAAAACAAGTAGGTTATTTTACGCAAGCAAATAAATATAATGAAACCGTAAACGTTGCCACACAAGGAATTATCAACTCTTCTACATTTCCGTTGCTATCAAAAATACAGGATGATAAAGAGCGCTCATTAAGGATTTACAGAAAGTTGATTTCTTCTACTGCTGCAATTACATTTCCTCTTTCGTTATTTTTATTTATTGCAGCCGAGCCTGTTATTATAACTCTGATATCAGAAAAATGGATAAATTCTGTGGTTTTTTTACAATTACTTTTGCTTGGCAATATATTTACTCCTTTATTTGCTATCAACACAAACATACTTAACGCTCAAGGATTATCATCAATCACGCTCAAACTGGAGGTGTTAAAAAAATCTTTGATTTTAATTTCTATAGTAGGAAGTTTTCGTTTTGGGATAAACAATATGTTGATTGGATTCATTATTGCCAATATAATTGCCTACTCATTTTCAATGGTTTATATTAAAAAGACTTTACGACATTTTTACAAACATCAGCTAAGTGATTTTTTATACTATTTAATATTGGCTTTTGTTGTGGGTGGACTTAGTTATTCTATCAATTTTATACCATTGCATGCAACATTAAAACTTTTATTATTGCTGATAGTATTTATAACGCTTTACATAAGTGGATTACGCTTATTTTTTAAAAACAGCTACTACATTTTACGTGATACAATTACCAATAAACTTAAAAATATTTTCTGAAAACATCATGTAACTGTTGCTCCCTTCTTTCATAAGAAAAATGAGTCAACACCCTTTCTCTTGCTGATGTAGCCGTTTCCATTTTCAATGCGGTATAAACAGCCTTCTCAAGTTCCTCAACATGACGATTTTTAACTATAACACCCGTATCACCTATTGCATCCGGTATTCCATTCACATTAGAACCTACCGGAATACATTCAAGTAACATTGCTTCACTTAAAGTGTTAGGCATGCCCTCGGTAATTGATGCCTGCACAAACACTTTTGCTTTATTATAAAGCTGATTCAATTCCTGTGAAGGACAAGGATATGGATAAATTTGCAGATTGGGGATTAAATCAGGGTTATATTCTTTGTTAAACCATTCCTTATATGTTTCATGTAACCCAACAAGAACAAATTTTAATTGAGGATTTCTGGCAGCCAATTCTACAAACAAATCAAATCCTTTATTATAAAAATCTCCCTTTTGTGACATGGTACCAACTGTAAGTATTAAGTCTTGTTGTTTTTGTACCGATTTGTCTCGTATAAAACGCGAAGTATCTATCCCGTTGAATACAATTTCAACAGGTGTTTTCAATTTTTCCACATAATGAGTAATACCATCTATATGCGGCTGATTGGAATTATAATAATGATTCTCATGATAAAGCAATGAGCCGTGATTTGCAACAATCAAATTTGTATGTTTTAGTGCATATTTAACCAATAATCCACGTATTTTTTTTAAATAGACCCCCTTATTTAGTTCCGGATAACAAATTGTCTCCTGTCCCCCAACGAATATAACAGATTTCTTACCTGTAAACTTTGCTGCCAATACCATGACAGCAGCATGATAATCAGCAAACCAGCAAACAAAAATTGTATTTTTACAAAAAATCTTTGATAAAAGAGAAAAAAACAACTGTAAATTTTTTATACCGTATATTAACTTCCCTTGTAATTGCTGCATTAGAAAAGGATGAACCCTGGAAAACTGCTCCAGAATTCGTTGATCGTTATCAATAAAAGTGGATTTATTGGGTTTTATGAAAATTATGTTGAGAGAATGAGCTTTCATTTTTGATGTACAAAACAAATTAGAACTAAACAAAATGTTTTTTTATAAAATCAAATTTTGATTTTTTCAGCGTTGCAATAACTGCTTTAAAAAAATCAGATTTTAAACCTAACAGAAATAATAATGGACGAGGATTAAGAACAGAAAATTTATTTGCATCAATCATTTTTAAATAATACTGTTTTGCCATCAGTTTTTCATCGTATATATAACAATCTTTCATCATATTGCTATAATACTTTGATAGAACTTTTTTTTCGTTGAATTTAATCTTATACTTCCTTGCAAAATATGAAAAGATTTCCAGTGTATTTATTTTAAATTCCAAAGAATGGACTACATTGTCAAAGTGACTGGCTGACTTGCTTAACACCCTATAATTTGCAGTAATTTCAGTTAAATATTTGACTTTTGAGTGTTTTGAAATTTCTAGCCATAAAGGTAAATCTGTCATTTTTAAATTCATCATTTTTAATTCATATTGAAAATAAGAAAAAAAATGTGATCTAAACACAACTGTCAATGAAGCAATTACATACTTTCTTTTTAAAATATAATTAAAAACATCTGTGGCGTGAAAATATTTTGGACGAAGCTGTGTATAAGTTTTAATTATTTTATTTGCCTCATTTACGACATTGAAACCTGTATGCACAAGGCCATAATCATCATGATTCTCTAAAAAATCAACTTGTTTTTGTAATTTTAATGTGTCAGTCCAATAATCATCTCCTTCACAAATAGCGATATACTTTCCTTTACATGCAGATAAAGTTTTTATAGAATTATTAATAACTCCTAAATTTGATTTTTGAAGAAATAAATTGATTTTTTCAGGGAACTTAGTATAATATTGCTCACATATTTTCCCTGTTCCATCTGAACTACAATCATCGCTTATTACTAATTCAATGGGGAAATCCGTTTTTTGCACTAAAACACCTTCGATTGCTTGCGCAATAAAAGGAGCTTGATTATAAGTAATCATACACACCGAAACCAATGGATCTTCCTTATTCATTTCTCTTTAACTTGAGACTCAATTTTTTCAACGAATTTTAAAAGTCCTTTTCTCCTGTCTTTAATTTTTTTTACCGGAATACCTGCATAAACACCCCATGGATCAAGAGAGCCATTTACAAAAGACATAGCTCCTATTGCAACACCTTCACCTATTGTCACTCCGGGCATAATGATACAATTTGCTCCAATTTGAGCATAACGTTTGATTAAAATATTTCCCTTCATTACGTTAGTGAACTCTTCACT
>JAQWCZ010000199.1 GCA_028705705.1 Paludibacter sp. | reverse complement strand
TCAGATTTTCAAATAGGTATTTACCGGAAGAAACCACGGTTGTTAAGACAAAGAAAGCAGCCAGTTCATCTGAAAATACATTGAAAGCAATTGAAGCAGCTATTGATGTAATTACAAAAGGCAGGGGGAAAGTAACAAACATTAAAAAATTATAAGCGCAATAAATAAGGGTTACATGAAGAAAGAAATTAAATTTTCATTGGTTTATCGGGATATGTGGCAAAGTTCAGGAAAATACATGCCACGGGTGGATCAATTGGTGAAAGTGGCTCCCGAAATTATTAAAATGGGCTGCTTTGCTCGGGTTGAAACGAATGGTGGCGGTTTTGAACAAATTAACCTGCTTTTCGGTGAAAATCCAAATAACGCCGTAAGACAATGGACACGTCCGTTCAACGAAGCCGGTATCCAGACACACATGTTAGACAGGTCACTAAACGGCTTGAGGATGAGCCCTGTTCCTGCTGATGTGCGAAAATTATTTTATAAAGTAAAAAAAGCGCAGGGTGTTGATATTACCCGTTGTTTCTGCGGATTAAATGATCCTCGTAATATCATTGCATCCATCAAATATGCAAAAGAAGCCGGCATGATTGCACAGGCAACCTTGTCATTAACCGTTTCAGAAGTTCACAATGAAAAATATTTTTGTCAGCTTGCAGATGAATTAATCGCCAATGGCGCCGATGAAATCTGTCTGAAAGACATGGCTGGAATCGGAAGACCGGTAACTTTAGGTAAAATTGTGAAACACATCAAAACCAATTATCCAAACATAGTGGTTCAGTATCATGGTCAAACCGGTCCGGGTTTCACGCCGGCCTCTATTTTAGAAGTTTGTCGTAATGGTTGTGACATAATCGATGTGGGTATGGAACCGCTTTCCTGGGGGACCGGACATGCGGACGTGATCATGGTGCGTGAAATGTTGGTTGATGCGGGTTTTAAAGTGCCTGAAATTGACATGGCAGCTTACATGCATGTAAGGGCATTAACTCAGGAGTTTATGGATGATTTCCTGGGATATTTCATCCCTGAATCAAACAGAAGACTGCAGTCGTTACTGATTGCATCAGGATTACCGGGTGGTATGATGGGTAGTCTGATGAATGACTTGAAAGATAACCTTGTCAGCATTAATAAATCATTGGCAAAAAAAGGAGAACCCGAACTAACCAATGACGAATTGTTGATAAAACTGTTCGACGAGGTTGCTTATGTTTGGCCACGTGTAGGATATCCTCCTCTGGTTACTCCTTTCTCTCAATATGTGAAAAATTTGGCCATGTTCAATATTATGCAATTGAGCAAAGGCAAAGAGCGTTGGACAATGATTGCCGACAATATCTGGGACATGATTCTGGGTAAAGCCGGAAAATTACCGGGAGAAGTCGATCCGGTTATCAAAGAACTGGCAAAGGAACAGGGTCGCGAATTCTATACGGGTAACCCTCAGGCTTTATATCCTGATATGCTGGAAGAATTCAAGAAGGAGATGATTGAAAAAGGATGGGATTTCGGTCAGGACGACGAGGAATTGTTTGAATTAGCAATGCACCCGGAACAATACAGGTCTTACAGATCAGGTAAAGCTAAAGCTGATTTTGAAGCAGAACTTGCTCAGGAAAAAGCCAAGAAAAATCCAACACCTGTTGCAGCTCAATTAGAACCTCAAACTGTTCAGGTTGAAGTCAACGGCGAAAAATTTATTGTTAATATCGCGTATGGAGATGCCGCAAGTAACGCTTCTTCAATTCCTGAGGTTTCAAAAACAGTAAAAATATCCGGAGAGATACACGATGTTATCGCCCCACTTGAAGGAAAGTTTTATCTGACAAACAGTTCATCGGAAACGCCGGTAAAAATCGGAGATATTGTTGAGAAAGGAGATGTGCTTTGTTACATTGAATCGATGAAAACATACAATGCGATAACCGCTGATAAAGCCGGTAAAATTATAGAAATTGGATTTGCCAATGGTGATTCAGTTGATGAAGATGATGTGTTATTTAAACTTCAGTAATCAGGATGGAAGAAATATTATCAAAATTATATGAAATGACTGCCTTTGGTGGGTTTTCCTATCAGGTAGCCATGATGTGGATTATTGCCTTTGTGTTGCTTTATCTCGGTATCAAAAAGAAATATGAGCCTTTGTTATTAGTCCCGATAGCTTTTGGCGTTTTATTGGCAAATTTCCCGGGAGGAGGCATGGGTATTGTCCCTGCTGAAAACATCGCTTTAGAAGGTCACCGATACAAAAACCTGTTCGAGATTGCCAGTGAATATGGCATCATGAATTATTTGTACTATAGCCTGATTAAAACGGGCTTTTTACCTCCAATCATCTTTATGGGGGTTGGCGCATTGACTGATTTTGGTCCTATGTTACGTAACCTGAAACTGGCACTTTTCGGTGCTGCTGCTCAAATAGGTATTTTCACAGTGTTGATTGTTTCACTACTCTTAGGTTTTAACCTGAAAGAAGCTGCATCACTGGGGATTATTGGAGGAGCAGACGGACCAACAGCCATCTACACGACGATTAAATTAGCGCCGCATTTGCTCGGACCTATTGCTATTGCAGCATATTCTTATATGGCGCTTGTACCGGTAATTATTCCACTTGTTGCGAATTTATTAATGACCAAAAAAGAGTTTAAAATCAATATGCGTCAGATGGACAAGTTGTACCCTCCTAAGCATAAAATAAAAAATCTTAAGGTAGTTAAGATTATTTTTCCGATCGTACTAGGCTGTGTGTCTGCAATCTTTGTTCCGTCTTCAGTCCCCTTGCTTGGCATGTTGTTATTTGGAAATCTGATCAAAGAAATCGGTACAGCTACAGCGCGTTTATCAGATGCTGCAACAGGACCCATTATGAATGCTGCAACGATTTTTTTGGGTCTGACTGTAGGAGCTACCATGACCTCCGATGTTTTTCTTTCACCTAAAACATTGGGAATTATCGTTGGAGGATTTATAGCATTTGCCATTTCAATTGCAGGAGGCATTTTAGCCGTAAAAATTCATAACGTTTTTGCTAAAAAGAAAATTAATCCACTCGTTGGTGCAACGGGATTAAGCGCTGTACCAATGGCGTCCAGAGTTGCCAATGAAATGGCTTTAAAGTATGATTCGAACAATCATATTCTACAATATTGTATGGCAAGTAACATCTCCGGGGTAATTGGTTCTGCTGTGGCAGCAGGGGTGCTTATTTCGTTTATATCTTAATTTTTATTTAATTCTTCACATTGAAAAGCCCGTAAATCAAAATGTTTACGGGCTTTGTGTTGCTTCCAACGCATTTACAGCATAAGTGATGCACATTAATGTGATTAATAAAGGAATATTTTTTCCCCCATTTTGTTGGTAATTAAGTGTTTGTTATTTGTTTTTTAACTTTAATTTATCGAGACAATGATTTTTTGTAACCGTCGTTGCAAATGCTGCCACATTATCATACGATCCTAAAGAGTCGCGGATATGCCAAAGTTTGAGAAGTACCTCCTGTACGGCATCTTCAGCAGCAGCATCCTCATGCAGTATGTTCTGTGCTATATGGAAGAGTTTTTGGCGTATCGGCAGTATCTTTGCTTTATATCTTTCCTGACTCATGTATTGATAGGACGAATGAAAAATGAAAACATAACATCGGGAGTGATTTTTTTTGAATGCGTTTGTTTTACATAACAGGTTCAAAAATATAATGATTCTGTCATAATAAAGAAATTGGGATAAAATTTTTCAAAATTTCAACAAAAATGATTGTTATTTGAAAATTATGTCGTATGTTTGCGACATAAAACATTGTATATATGAGAAAGTCTGAAGTATTTGATACGGAATTACAAGATTTAGCCGCCTTTGCCAGGATAATTTCACATCCGGCACGTTTGGCTATCCTGAAATATTTGGCGGAAACAAAAACCTGCATCTCGGGAGATATCTCTGATAGTATGCCTTTGAGTCGAACAACTGTATCACAGCATTTAAAAGAATTACGGGATATGGATTTGATACATGGTGAAATTGATGGGTTGAAAATCAATTATTGTTTATGTAAAACAACAATAGAAGATAAATTAACGATGTTTGATGCATTTTTTAGTCAAATTAAAAATGCAGCTGTAGTTTGTGAAACAGAAACATGTAAATAACAAAGACCTGTCAGGTTTTAAAAACCTGACAGGTCTGAAAAAACAATTATTAAAATATGAAACCCACATGACACAAACTAGACACCCGAGAGAATGAAAATTTGTTAGATGCTGGTAGGTAGCTTGTATTTAGAAGTTTAGTATTTTTGTTGTGGCATAAAGCCCAACTATAAAACGAAACTATAATGGAAGCACTTCAGGTATCATTTAAGCAAGTCGTATCACGCGGATGCGGACTTGATGTACACAAAAAGGTAGTTGTAGCTACCATCGACGGAGAAGGAATAAAGAAGCAAACGCAGGAATTTTCC
>JAQWCZ010000198.1 GCA_028705705.1 Paludibacter sp. | reverse complement strand
TTTCTTTGATATATTGCAAAATCATCGTGGTTTTACCTACTCCACGCGGACCTACGAGCCCTACCATCCGACTGGTCCATGGTAATTTGTCGTACAGATACCGCTTGAACTTAAGACTCGTCCTGCTTAGAAGTATTTGTTGTTTCTGAAATAATGAAACCATATTTATTGTCTGCAATAATGCACTGCAAAATTAGCAAAATAATCCTATATTGTTTAACGCGTTGTGCATTTTTCCGGTTTTTCTGTCGTCAAATATCGGGATTATACTCGAATAAATCTTTTTTCTCTAAAATAGGTCACCCTTACAGGGCTTTGAAATTAGGAATGCTTCGAGAGCCCCGTCATCGCGAGCGAAGCGAAGCAACCCCTCAAACACGCACTTGGCTGTTAATTTGCATCATCTATTATTTTCCAATAGCCGCCTTTGGCAGTACCTACCCTTTCAATGATACCTATCATTTTTAACTTCGCGATATTTTCTTTGATCTTTCTTTGTGATATACCTACAATACTTGATAACTCTTGCGTACTTATGGTATTGTTCTTTTCAATAGCATAGATTATTTCCTTTTGATTATCGGTGACCTTATCGGTGACCTTATCGGTGACCTTATCGGTGACCTTTATAGGAACATGAGCTATCAAAGGCACTTTAGCAATAAAAATATCTTCTTCTAAAAATTGAACGTCACCATTACCAGAATACTCCTTTGAATACTTATAAACATTCCGCAATCCGGTTCCCAGTTCCTCAGAACGACCCATTTGGGTAAATATTTGAGCAATATGAGGATTCTTCGGGAATGGTTCGAAGTTATCCGGTCTAAGTTGCCCATATAAATGTGGCTTATTCGCATTCTTAGTCTCAACCCGATCGTTATAAATAACTAACGATGTTGGATATGCATTCATGTATTCTCTGTGAATAAGCATATTGGCGACAATCTCCCGAAATATTTTATCTCTGAGGGATATTCGTTGATCTCCTTCTAAATAAAACTTATCAGATAAATGCTTCGCGATAAAAGCCATCAGTTTATCATAAGCCTCAACTAAATTACAACGTATATTTTCCCTGTCATCATACCTATCCAAATCAACTCTTCTCAACAAGGCATCAACTTTATAATGTGGAATGGCGCTTTGTATGACTTCGTCTTTTCCAAAAAGCAGTAAAGCTGCCAAAGTAAACCCTGCTGTTCCTGAAGCTAAATCCCGGCTGTACAATCCTGTCGTAATAAAGAACTCTTTGTCCGACAATTCATTCCAGGGATGATCAGCGCGGTTTATCTTGATAATGCGTCTGACTCTTTCGACTAAACCAGGGACAAAATCTGTTTCATATAAATACGGATATACTGTATTTTCAGTGTATAACGCATTCTTTCTAACATACAGCTGTTTTATTTGTTCATCGGATTTCAATTCAAAATCCCCGTCAGCACTCCTATCAAAAACCTTCCCCTTACAGCGATGTACCTGTGAAGAAGCGGGCACAAAGATATGAATTATTAGCCGGTTTTCGTATTCAATCTTAGTGGATTCCAGTAAAAAAGACGGAGCTAAATGCTGTGTATTATTACTAAGATTAACTAAGTTTTTTATCATCACATCTGCCGACTCCGGATCAACACCTTCTATTTTTTTATCATCTGTAACGCCTAACAAAACAACACCACCATTTCTGTTCAGAAAAGCACAAATTGTCTCGAAAAGCGATTCCGGAAGTTTATTTCTAGCTTTTTTAAACTCTACGGAAACACCTTCTCCTTTGGCTAATATTTGCGGGATGTTGATGTCCATTATTATATTGCGCCCCTTCGGGGCTAATTGGTTTTTTTGTTTTTCTATTACCCCGGGTTAAAACCCGGGGTTAATGATATGTCGCCCTTACAGGGCTTTGTAATTATGGATGTTTTAAGAGCCCCGTCATTGCGAGCGCAGCGAAGCAACCCCCTCGCACCTGCACTTGGCTGGTTGCCCCCTTTAGGGGGTTGGGGGCTTCCACGGCAAAGCCCCGTCAGTCCCATCCTGAACCAACTAATCTCCTTATATACAACAACTCCCCTCTGAACAAGGAGAGCTTTTATCTCTTTACCACGGTATCTAACGCTACCTGTACCTGCAACCCTAATTTGTCAAGCAGCAAAACTGCATATTTCTTTCCTACTTTAATCACTTTGCCCGCTGCATCTTTCAATGGCCCGATGGCAACCCGCACGTCATCATCTAATTCTACCCGGCAAGATCTGCCATTGGCATATTCCAAAAATTGCCGGATGGCTTTAATCTCCTGCGGACGAATTCTGGCCGGTTGACCCTCAAAATAAATAACCCGCGTGATGCCGGAAACGCGCACCAGGTCGTATAAAGCGGACTGTTGCGTATAAACAAAAAGATAAGAAGGAAACAAAGGCATCTCCACCAGTTTTACTCGGTCGGACCATTTGCGGGGTGCTAAATGCAAGGGTAAAAAGACCTCTATCCTCTGTTCTGTCAGCCGTTGTTGTACCTGCTTTTCAGCCTTCGGGGCTGTATATACCACATACCAGGCAGCCTTGTTGTTGATGTCTTTTTTAATCTCCCCTGTAGTCATCTTTTCATTGTCTTACCATCCCTACATTTTTCATCCGCAAATTTCGGTTATTGAACCGAATAAAACAAATTAAATTTTAATTTTTTTGTCATTGCGAAAAGCGAAGCGACGTGACAACTGCCTCGCGCCCGCATTCCCTCATTCATTCATAAATTCCTCAATTTGCCCCAAACTCAACCGCTGCATATTTGCACCCCGTTCTCTTGCCTGGTGCCATTCGATGGTTTTCTTTAAAGCCATAGCTGCATCCCATTTCGGGGTCCAACCGGATATGTCCATATAACCCGCTGAAATCTCATCCACTTTTAAATCTTCATTTGCTGCCTGTTTTTGATCTGTTTTAATTGAAATATGCTGATCATGTAACAAGTCACAAAACGATTGAGCTACCCATTTCTCGTCTTTGAACCAGTTGTCATCCGGATAGATTTTACTGTCGCATACCGCTATGGGTGTGTTGTCGGTATATAATTTTTGGGTTGTACTCAAAATGCCGGTTACTACATCCAGTACATGAAGCATGACCCTTGTTTTACCTGGACGGGCCATGATTTGGTTTTTGTTTTTTTGAACTGCTTGTACATATTCCTGCAACAGGTTGTTTTTCGACCAATCGCCTCCACCAATAGGAGGAAGCGTTTTGATATTGATGATGCTTTTGTGATGCTTGTTTATACTGCCGGCATCAAAATAAGCATTCCGGTACCCTGTAGTCAGAAATTCTGTAGAGCGGAAACTGCCGGTAACCAAATCAAGTTCTCCCTGGTTCTTTTTATCGTAATTTTTCAAGGTCAAACCGGTTGAATAATCGGGCACCAGATTCACAAACACCCGGGTGTGGTTCGACTGCCGGCATAGTTCCAGCATATTCAGGGAGCCCAGTAGGTTCAGCGTGTACAATTCCTTGGGCTCTACGCTATCGATAAAACCACAGGCTGGAGACACATGGATCACGATTTCAGGCTGTTGCAGTTTGTTTACATTGGAAATGTACTCGTAATCACGTATATCACCAATA
This sequence comes from Paludibacter sp., assembly GCA_028705705.1. Taxonomy (GTDB): domain Bacteria; phylum Bacteroidota; class Bacteroidia; order Bacteroidales; family Paludibacteraceae; genus Paludibacter. Next base: position 929 of record JAQWCZ010000198.1, on the reverse strand, counting down.
TGCGAGCGGATTAGCTCATGTAAATCCACTTCTTCATACAGATTGGGATAGACAGGAGGATTGAGAGAACAACCTGATACCTTGGCGCCCATACTATGCAATACCATAGCCAACCACGAACCCAGGAAAGTGGTGTGACCGGTAATGAGTATTTTTTTGTCGTAGAAAAATGCTTTCAAATCGCTTAGCATGAATTTGTCAACAAATTAAGAATCAGGTGTTTCCTGTTATTTTTTACGTCTTTTCTTCCCATAACCATATCCATACCCATAAGCATATTTGCCTCCGTATTTTTTGGATTCAATATCCACGTCATTCACAATGATGTAGATTTGCTTGAGGGAATTTTCCTTGTTAACCCGATCTAAGAATTCGAGATTACGTTTATCAGAAAAATTAGCCCGGCATACATACAAGGTCAGGTTAGATACACGGTTAATCAGGAAAGTATCGGAAACAGCCCCTACCGGCGCTGAATCGATCAGGATATAATCATATTGTTCGCGCAATTCCGCGATCAGTTGGTCGAAACGTTCACTTAAAATCAATTCATTGGGATTGGGTGGAATAATACCGCCCGGGAAAATGTACAGATTAGGGAACTCAGACGTTTGATGTATCAGTTTTTGATAATCGGGTTCCATTCCCGAAAGAAAAGACGAGATCCCTTCTTGTTCCGCGATTCCAAAATGATTGGCTAACATGGGTTTCCGCAGGTCCATCCCGATTAGCAATACTTTTTTACCGGTAAGTGAAATCGAAACGGCCAGGTTGACACTTACAAAAGTTTTTCCTTCACCCGATTCCGTCGAAGTTACCAACAGCAACCGGTCCTTTGGTCGGTTCATGATGAATTGCAGTTTGCTTCTTAACAACCGCAACAACTCGGCGTTCGCGCTCGCGTTGGTTCCATGGTCGATAATTACATC
>JAQWCZ010000197.1 GCA_028705705.1 Paludibacter sp. | reverse complement strand
CAGTACCAACACAAAGAGCACAATTTGGATTACCGTCACGATAATCAATTCCATTGTATTTTGACCTAATCTTAACTTCCAGTGTGTTTGCTACAGCTCTTCTGAAATTACTTGAAATCACAAATTTATCGACCAAAACAATTGTGCCGCCCCCACCAGCATCCTCGAGAATCTTATATGCAGTATTTATTGATCCTGTCGGACTTGCAGGAGATAACCCATCTCCGGTACCACCAGTCTTCAGAAAAGCTACATTTTCAGCCGTAATTGCACAATAACTAAAAAATAGAATCAGAAGTATTCTAATTTTTTTCATAATAATTAATTTTTAATTGTTAATAAGAATTTGATGTCACAAATCATTTTTCACACCAAACCTGTATTCAGTAACTGAAAAATACTCTTCTCCCGGCCTCAGCACACAAGACGGGAAATGAGGATTATTTGGACTATCCGGGTAATGAATCGTTTCAAGGATGAGTCCACCGTATTTTGACAACGGCTTACCTCCTTTACCTGTTATCTTATCAGAAAGGCCTTGTCCTGTATAAACAAGTAAACCTGGTTCAGTGGTTTTAACTTCAATTGTTCGTCCTGACTGAGGTTCATAAAGAAATGCCGCTTTAGCTATTTGTCCCGATTGATTCCTGAGTACCCAATTTACGTTAGCCATTATCCAATTGACTGAACTTCCACCCAGTATCTTCATCGAATCACGAGGCTGAATAATCTGATCAATGATTCGTCGTGGAGTTTTGTAGTCATAAGGTGTGTTTTCAACAGGAACAATTTCTCCTGTAACAGTATAACCCTCATTACCAGGGGTTATAGAATCAGCAAAAATTGTCAGATAATTATCAAGGATGGTTCCCCCTGCTTCGCCTTTCAGGTTGATATAACAATGTTGCGACATGTTCACAATAGTCGGCTTATCAGTTGTTGCACGATATTCTATTCTCCATGTGTTATCTGGAGTCCAGAAATAAGTAACTTCACAACTCAAATTTCCTGGATAACCTTCTTCACCATCGGGACTTATACGTTTAAACTGAACACCTACCGTATCACCTCGTTGAAAGGGTTTAGCGTCCCACATAACACGGTCAAAACCAATTTCACCACCATGCAAGTGACAAGGATGACCGTTAGGAACGTTATTACAGGTCAACTGATATTCCACGTCATCAATTTTAAATTTTCCACCTGCAATCCTATTGGCATAACGTCCGATAAGTGCTCCGAAAAAGCGTTGACTCCCGAATTCAAAATCACTTATATTATCATATCCGGGCACCACATCCTCCAAATTCCCGTTTCTATCAGGAACGATTATCCTTACAATTCGGGCTCCATAGCCAATTACTTCCAACACCGAACCTCCCGGATTTGTCAATCTGAAAAGCGACACAGAATCTCCGGTTGAGGTCACCCCGAAATGAATGACCTCAATGGAAGGTTTCTTTGTTGCATCGCATGCCATCAACAAGAATGAAGAAAACACAATTATAAAAAGATAAACTGTCGATTTCATTTTTTTGTTTTTATACTTTTCATCATGTAGTATGATGAGGATTTCTCTTATGCTTTCTTACCTATATAAACATTTTATCTGTTAGTTATCTGGTCTGCTTCTCCATAAAGTTAGCCCATAAGTTATCCCGTTTGTATTCTACAGATTTTCTAAAGCTTTTATTAGCATCGGCTTTCCTGCCCAAACCAAGCTGACCGAGACCCATTGTATAATACGCTTTGGTATTGATAGATGATACTGTTTCACCGGTTGTGCCTTCAGCTCCGTAGAAATTCATAACCCGCTCAACAATCCCGTTTTTTCCTGTTTCAATTAAACTCTCAAAGATTGTTTGTGCTTCTTCTGTTTTGCCTGATTTCTGCAGTGCCAGACCTTGCCAGTATCGATAATTGGTTTGCTTAACTTTTACAGCTATCGATTTTTTATAATTTAACATGGCATCCTTCTTTTTACCCATTTTCTCATACAGTTCCCCTATCAAATAATAGGTTTGAGCATCACGGGGAACACGGGTATCAACAAGGAATACCTGGTGATTGTCAGGATATTCGAAACATTTTTCATATAATTTTAATGCCTCTTGATATTTACCTTTGGAAACTTTGTCATTTGCGGTCATCATCAAAGCATCGACATAAATATCATGGAAATTAGCTACACCTTCTCGTGTTGGGAAATAACAATTCTCAAGCAAGTCAAGGACATAGTCATAATCTCCCACAAACGTTCCTGTAATAACCTCTGCAGCAAGGGGATAATAACGTTTTAGATTCGTTTCATGATGTGATCTCAACAAATCGTAACGTACCTGCACGTCCTCGCCCTTCAATTCATAAACCTGATCCAGTTCTTCAAGGAACAGAGCCTGATCTGGTGCCAATTCAACTGCTTTCCTATAGCATTTTACCGATTCCTCCAAGTTTATTGTGTGCAACCAATGACCCCAACCAAGGTTTCGCCATGCAAGTGCATAAGAAGGATTTAACCCAACACACTTTTCCCAGTTTGACATCCCAACATCCGGTTGTTTATCGAAGAAAAGATTTCCAAGATAATAATAGATTTTGTAATGCTGAGGAGAATATTCTTTGGCCTTTTCAAGTACATCTATCGTTTCCAAACGGAACATGTTACAGTATTCGGTCGGCAACTTCAAAGCTGCATCATAATATGCTCTTGCAGCAGCTTTATCCCCCGTTTTGTCGGACAAATAAGCCAGATACATACGTACCGTGGGGTATGCAACACGTGAGTCAATATTCTTTAAAATCTGCATTGTTTCATCAACAAATCCATTGTGCAGATATTCAATCGCGAGCTCCATATACGACTCGGGTACATCACGCATCAGTTTTGTGAAATAATCATCACCGGTAAGTATCTTTTTCTCGTAAGTTGCATACGCATTCACCGGATTTAGTTCCAGTACCCGGTTAATACATTTGAGAGCTTCTTCCTTCTCTCCCTTTTGTCGAAGTATCGAGGCTTTAAGATTCAGTGCATTGATGTTACGTGCGTTAAAGTCAATTGCTTCATTCAAACGCTCCAAAGCCATTGTATAATCACCGGCAGAAGCATATAGTTGAGCAAGCTGATAATTTGCTGCTGAATTATACTCATAATTCCACATAGCACGATACAGCGTATCCATAGCAGGTTCAAGCTGACCTTCCGCTTTAAGGATAAGTCCCAAATTATACATTGCTTCGCAATCTTTTGGACGTGTATAATCCTTGGTTTGTCTTTTAATTGCAGTTCGCAGGTATTGCTTCGCCTTCTCATTATCACCTCTCAGTCGCCACCAAACTCCCATCTGAGTATTTGCCCTTGTGTCGCCCGGGTCCCGGCGCAACACTTCCATAAAATAATCTGTAGGATTTACAAATGGATTATTAAACTGCAAATTACGTAATCCTACAAAGTAACACTCTTCATTATTCTCAATTTCCTCCGGGAAAAGAGGATAATCGACAATTTCAGGTAAAGGTTTTGTAAGATCTTTTTCAACCGGACAATAACTCAGCATTTCTTTTCCCTTGCTATCACTTAATGTCATTCGAAGGTCTGTTTCTTTAACATTTTTATCAATAGAAATTGTTTTTATGAAAGGTTCATCCGGAGCGACATTGATTGTTTCCGAATAATGTAACTTATCCCCGTTGTACAAAGCCACTTTCATCCCCGTAAGCTTCTCAGTTGCATTAACTCCTATAAGAATTTTTCCTTTTCCAAGATAATCCATATTGATGGCGGCGTCTTTGCGACCGGCCTTAACCCCTTCAATATTTCTTAGACCATACCAATAATGTTTGAACTGTTTTACTTCATAAGGACGAGACCAGTTATAATCGGGTTGATTGTCGGAATAGGCTCCTACCATAAGTTCACAATAATGGCCTGAGGAATCAGTAAGAATCTTCGTATCCCATTCCGAATTGGGTCCCCATAACCAGAATTTTCCACCCTTTACAATGTTGTGATTCCCAACAAGCATAGTCCCGGCATGTCGTCCGTGATCATAACCGGCAATAAAATCTTCCTTTAAATCGTAAACAAAAATTGAATTTGAAGTCGGGTGGTTTTTCCACCAGGAAGCATCGATGCCTTTTGTATAGGCTTCATCACCGCGGTATGCTTCGTGCGTTACCGGCCAGCGACAAAATGATTCCTTAGAGTGAAATGTACCAAATTCAACTTTAGGCGGAAATATGATCTGATAATTTTCATCTACGTGTGTAGCTACATTCGACCAATAGAGCATAGAATTGTTGTTCTCAGTTGAGTTGAGAAGACGTCCGTCAATCTCGATGTACGACTTACCGGGATGCAATGTAACGCCAATTGCCCACGACATCCGGTGACGAAGTTCTGTTTCTCCAATCCATATCGTTTTACTACCATCCTCATTCACTTGCAGTTTATAATCCACAGGGGTATGCGTAGTTGCACGATGATGATGAAAAACGTTCCATTCAGCTCCGCCAGAGACCCATGCACCTAACATGCCTACATTTGCCGGCTT
>JAQWCZ010000196.1 GCA_028705705.1 Paludibacter sp. | reverse complement strand
TTTAAAATGTTTCTTGTTTGATTCAGGGAACAGATGTATAATTTTATTTAAACATTTAAACATTTTTTGATATGGGATATTTATTTTCATCCGAATCCGTTTCCGAAGGACATCCTGATAAACTGGTCGATCAAATATCAGATGCCATATTAGACAACCTTTTGGCACAGGACATCAACTCCAAAGTAGCTTGCGAAACGCTTGTTACAACAGGACAGGTTGTTGTTGCCGGAGAAGTGAAAACAGAAGCTTACGTCGATTTTCAAACAGTGGTACGCGAGGTTATCAACGAAATCGGTTACACTAAAAGCGATTACAAATTTGATGGCGATGCTTGCGGTATCCTTTCAGCCATTCACGAACAATCGGGAGACATAAACCGCGGCGTTGAACGCGAAAATCCGGAAGATCAGGGTGCCGGCGATCAGGGAATGATGTTTGGCTATGCTACCAACGAAACCAAAAACCTGATGCCGATTGCGCTTGATTTATCACATGCGTTGGTACAGGAGTTAGCAAAAATCAGAAAAGAAGGAAAAGAAATGACTTACCTTCGTCCAGACTCCAAATCACAAGTCACCATTGAGTACGACGATAACAATAAACCGGTTAAGGTACACACCATTGTTGTGTCAACCCAACACGACGATTTTATTAAAGCCAATGGTAACATCACACAGGAACAAGCTGACATCACCATGTTGTCGAAAATAAGGGAAGATGTAAAAAGTATCCTGATTCCACGGGTAAAAGCGTTGGATCCACAATTTAACGCTTTAATCCAGGATGATTTTATCTTGCATGTGAATCCGACCGGCAAATTTGTAATTGGCGGTCCACACGGAGATACCGGTCTGACAGGCAGAAAAATCATTGTGGATACCTACGGAGGCAAAGGAGCACATGGCGGTGGTGCCTTCTCTGGCAAAGACCCATCTAAGGTTGACCGATCAGCGGCTTATGCTGCCAGACACATTGCCAAGAATATGGTGGCTGCAGGCTTAGCAGAAGAAGTATTGGTACAGGTGGCTTATGCCATTGGCGTTGCCAAACCGATGAATCTGTATGTGAATACCTACGGAACAGCTCAGGTTAACCTCTCTGATGGTCAAATCGCGGAGAAAATCAGTTCACTTTTCGATATGCGACCAAAAGCCATTGAAAACAGACTGAAACTACGTAACCCTATTTACAGAGAAACTGCTGCTTATGGGCACATGGGAAGAACGCCTGAAACTGTCATCAAAACATTCAAATACAATAGTAAAAAAGAAATTACCTGTGAAGTGGAATTGTTTACCTGGGAAAAAACTGATATGGTAAATGAAATTAGAAAAGCTTTCGGGCTTTAATATTAACCACATTAGTCACATTAGTACACTTTAGTTTTATCACATTCATTTTAATTTATGTGTGTATCAGCTAAATATGCATAAATAAAAACTAAGTGTTCTCATGTGACTAATGTGGTTTTAAATATTTTATTTGTTTTTCAGAAGTTCTTGTAGTCTGAACATTTCATCCCGCAGTCTCGCGGCCTCCAGGAATTCCATATTCTTAGCAGCTTCCTGCATGGCTTTTTTGGTTTTCTGGATGGCTTTTTCAAGCGCGGGTTTCGACATGTATTGAACCACCGGATCGGCAGCAATGCTCATGCCGGCTTCCGGTTCAATGTAAGCATTTGGTTCTATTTTACTCAAAGCTGAACCTACTCCTTTGATAATGGCAGTTGGTGTAATGTTGTGTTCAGCATTATAAGCCAACTGTTTTTCTCTCCGGCGATTAGTCTCGGCAATGGTTTTCGCCATGCTATCCGTTATCTTGTCAGCATACATAATCACTTTCCCGTTGAGGTTACGTGCTGCACGACCTGCTGTTTGGGTCAGTGAGCGGTGCGAACGCAGGAATCCTTCTTTATCCGCATCCAAAATGGCCACCAGCGACACTTCCGGTAAATCAAGTCCTTCACGTAACAGATTTACACCCACCAGTACATCATAGATTCCGCGACGCAAATCTTCCATGATCTGCACCCTGTCGAGTGTATCCACATCCGAATGGATATAATTACAACGCACTCCCATTTTGGCCAAATAATCTGTCAACTCTTCGGCCATGCGTTTGGTGAGGGTGGTAACCAGCACCCGTTCATCACGCTCGGTGCAAATGGTTATTTCTTCAAGCAGGTCATCAATTTGATTGAGACTGGGCTGTACTTCAATAATCGGATCTAAAAGTCCTGTCGGACGAATCAACTGATCCACCACGATGCCCTCTGAGTTTTTGAGTTCGTAATCAGCAGGAGTAGCTGAAACATATATGGTCTGAGGAGTCAACTGTTCAAACTCTTCGAAGGTCAGCGGACGGTTATCCCTTGCTGCCGGTAAGCGGAAACCATATTCCACGAGATTTTGTTTGCGGGAAGCATCACCACCGAACATGGCCCGGATCTGCGGTATCGTCACATGACTTTCATCTATCACCATCAGGTAATCATCCGGGAAATAATCGAGCAGGCAATACGGACGACTGCCCGGTGCCCGTCCATCAAAATAGCGGGAATAGTTTTCAATACCAGAACAATAGCCTAACTCTTTGATCATTTCCAAATCATAGCTAACCCGCTCATAAATGCGTTTGGCTTCATAATCCTTACCGATAGAACGAAAATAGGCTGCTTGCAAGTCACGATCCTGTTCGATTATATGCAAGGCCTGGTTGATTCTTTCCTTGGTGGTAACGAAAATACTTGCCGGAAAAATACGATAGGCATCGAACCGTTCCTGCACATGCAGGTTGATGGGATCTAAAGTCAGAATTTCATCTATTTCATCTCCCCAGAAAGCAATGCGCAGGATAAAATCCGAATAAGCTAAGAAAATATCCACTGTATCTCCTTTTACACGGAAATTTCCGCGGTTTAATTCAATGTCATTTCGGGTATATAAACTATCGACCAGATTTCGAAGGAAAGCATTGCGCACTAACTGCTGTCCTTTGCCAATTTCAATCACGTTGGAAGTAAAATCCTCCGGATTCCCGATACCATACAAACAAGAAACCGACGAAACCACGATAACATCCCTCCTACCCGACAACAATGCCGAAGTGGCCGACAAACGCAATTTTTCAATCTCCGCATTGATGGATAAATCCTTTTCGATGTAGGTATCTGTCACCGGCAAATAAGCTTCCGGCTGATAATAATCGTAATACGACACGAAATACTCCACAGCGTTATCCGGGAAGAAAGCCTTAAACTCGCTGTACAACTGGGCTGCCAGGGTTTTATTGTGACTCAACACCAAAGTCGGACGGTCCACCTCATTCACCACGTTGGCAATGGTAAAAGTCTTACCCGAACCGGTCACCCCCAGCAAAGTCTGAAATGGAATGCCGCTATCCAGTCCATCTACCAATTGCCGAATCGCCTCCGGCTGGTCACCGGTGGGACGATAGTTTGATGTGAGGTTGAAAGACATGTTGTTGCGAATAACGAATAATGTAGGGGTTAACGGCGTCAACCCTTTATTTTTTAAATCACGGCATTAACCCTTTATTTTTTAAATCACGGCATTAACCCCTATAATACCGTGTTAACCAGTCAATAACTTTTGGGCATAACCAGCCACAGGATGATATACAATAATGTACCGGGGAATCCGGCTGAAAGGATAGAAAGCAGCACATACCCTACCCTGACAAGAGTAGTATCCAAACCCATATACTCCGCGATTCCGGCACATACTCCGGCAATCATCTGGTCTTTCGAACGGCGTAATTTCTTTTCCATACAATTTGATTAATTATGTTATGCAAAGAAAGTAAAAAAATCTGAATTTTGTTCCTTATAAACCTGTCAGGTTTTAAAAACCTGACAGGTTTATAATAACCTCCACTTCCCCAAACTCAATCATGGCATTAAACACCCTGATTTTCTGATACAAATGCAAATCTTCTTCCTTAATGTCACGTTCTACAATGAGTCCCCTTTCCAACAAATACGCCCTATTGGTACCGTACAACACCGGCAAACGCGGTGTCAACCATTTTTCACCATCATATAAAGCAATGTTGGCATAAGAAGTATCCGTAAGCAAGCCATTTCTTACCAATAACACATCATCACAAACACCACGTTGTGCAATAAGTTGTTCATACATGCTTCGGTCTGCTGATTTATACGCCATGGACTTCAAGGTTGTTTCCACTAACTTCAGCGTTTTAACTGTTCGCATTTGATAGGGAATAAACTCCGGCTGACGAAAGCCGTGTTCATCATACAACACCCTGCATTTAAACAAACCTTTTGGGGGTACTTCCTGCTGATGTAGGAATGCAGCCAAATCAGGGATTTTACTATCCGGAAAGCATTGCTGAAAATAATGATTCACCCTTTCCTGGTGGTATTTCAGGCGAAAAAACACCCCATCTTTCAGTTTGATTGATTCAAGAAACCGGCACATAAATTTTCTGTATTAATTCTTCATACTCTTTATCCAATTCACTCTGAAAAGTAATACCACCGCCACTTTTGTAAACCAAACCATCATCCATTTGTTCGATG
>JAQWCZ010000195.1 GCA_028705705.1 Paludibacter sp. | reverse complement strand
CATCGTTTTTAAATTTTATCTGTTTTACAAACAACACTTTAATAACTATGGATACATCCTGTAGATTACACCCTGCTGAGGCAGATGAGTATGAATTGAAACAAATTGAAGCCTTTTCCCGTGATTTTAGTGAAATGTTAGCGCACCTTACCCACATTGATGCATACGACTATGTGAATGATAAACGTTTACGGAAAGCATTGGAATACATCGAAAAGAACTATCAGCAAACCATCATACAATCAGAAGTGGCTGAGTTAATTGGACTCACTCCTTCTCAATTGGCCAAATTGCTCAGAGAGCAAACGCACATGACTTTCACGGAGATACTCAATGAGGTACGCGTTGCATATGCAGCACGATTAATTTGTGAAACAAACGATTCAATAGAGCTGATTGCCTTCGACTGCGGTTTTGGTACCGGACGAACATTCACGAGGGAGTTCCGGCAATTTACCGGTTTTACCCCTGCTGATTTCAGGGATAGCTACAAGAAGATAATGCAAGCGGGGAGCTTTGCCAGACCTTTTATCCCTCAGGTTACGGGAGAGAAAGCGCGTAATTCGTACAACGATGAGAGGGGTGGATACAGGAATGCCGGGAATGAGCTGTGTCATTACCGGTCGATGGCATTTATAAATTAAACGAAAATCTGCCCTGTATATTTGACAAAACAAGCGGTTTGTCGCGTCGAATTGCTCCTTGCATCGCGTTGAAATGCAGCCTGAGTAGCGGTGTTGCCCAGGGCTTGTCGCGTCAAAACGCAGTAAGTATTTTGTCAAAAGACAAGGCTTGTTTTATCAGCAAACAGCCACGGTGTTTTAGAAGCGCCCAACTGCGGCATTGCTTTCGATGCCCGGACTCGGTCACGTACATTACGCTCCCTCACCCCCGATCTCAGCACCTTGCATTTGAACACTTCTGAAACACCGTCCTCTTTCCCAGGTACTAAAATAACTTTTTACTGCGAAAAACGTAATAAATCCACAGAGCCAACAGGGCTATCATTAGTACAGTCAGCACAGATTTCACACGGCTTGCAGTTGTCACCGGATGTCTACCTGCTTGCACTTTTGATTGAATCTGTACTGATTTTACAACCGCAGATTTGCTGTCATGTTTTGCTTCACTCTTTTCCTCTTGCCTGTTATGATGCACGGTTGTCACCACCTTTTTATTGCGTGTGATTATCACCTTTCCCTCCGCAGGAACAGGGGATAGCTGTTTAACAGAATCCTCCTTGTTTAGTAGCTTAAATGCTACTATGGTGATTTCAGTTATACTGTCAATACTCATGCTCGTTTCAAACTGATTGGAAGTAGTCGATAGGGATTGATGATAATCTGCTGAAGCTTCCTCTTCAATCAGGTTGTCTTCTTTCTTACTTGATGTTGTGCAGCTGTCCGATGTTCTGCAACTCATAAAGTTACACAACAATATAAGCAACACGATAACCGGAATAAATTTGATAGCTGCAATGCGATTGAGCCATCCCCTTTTAAATCGCATGTTTTTCTTTTGCTGTTTGCAAATCCGGTGGATGTCATTAATACGCATGATTTTAACCCGATCGAAAAGTAAACTCTGATCAGGGAAACTATTCAATGCTTGGAGTGTTTTGGGACCCACAACACCATCCACTTTTACTTCCAACATTTTTTGAACCATGAAAATGGTTCTGTGTCCGCTGGTCCATAACCACAATCAACGACTATATTGGCAATGGCCTGATTATTTATTTTATCGGCCTGCCATACATCCCAGAAATGGGGTCTCAACACCACTTCCACCATTTCCTCGTGCGTGATGCGTGTTATGTCATGTTCGTCAATCGTACCGTCGCCATTCTTATCGTATCCGGTTTTTTGCCAGGTAACCAAGGTAACACCTCTGTTGGTTGGTCCCCCACTGTCGGAAGGGTCGTTGGTATATCCACCCTCACAGCGGGAGATAAAAGCAACTAATTCTTTAATATTGGCCATGGCTATGCTGCATTGTTAAGTTTAGTAACGATTTTTTCGAGGATTTCTTTTTGTTCCTTCTGCAGGTGCAATACCTCGTCGAGTACCCGTTGTTGTTTTTCAATAATTCCATTCACGATGCGAACGAACCATTTGATGAAGAAAAAAAACAGGGTCGCTGAATAAATGAGATAACTGGCTCCCGCGATGATGAGGAAACCGAAGTCGGCAATTCCCTTGCCGACTTCCTGAGGATTAAAAACTGATTCCATTGTTTACACGGTAATTTTCTTCACCAACAAGCTGTTGAGCATATCCGTTTTGGGGAGGGTCTTCACCATCACACGGTATTCGCCTGGTTCGAGCATAGGAATGCAGAAACTCAGCTCTTTCGGGAATATCCGGGAGTAAATCATCGCCCTGATAGCTGTTTCGGGATTATTGACAGAGATAAAGAACACACCCAGCTCCAGATTACTTTTATCAAAAAACAAGTGTTTACCGTTAATGGTTCCGATACCTCCCGGAGTTGCAACAGTGTCAATTTGAGTGGTCGCAGCGTCTGTAAACTTTTTCAGCAAAGGTTGAAAAACCTGGATGTCGCATTTTTGCATGTAAAAATCTGCAGTAAATTTGCTTAACTTATCGTAATAATTTCGAGTATAAAAGATTATTTATATATTTGCCGAAAACAATTCGAGTATGGAAGAATATTTATCAGCTTTAGCTAAATACAACTTTTGGGATGGCAATGTCCCCGAACTAGGATATCTACGTAGAAATTATACCGATAAAATTAATACGTATATTGGGAATAAGCTAATCAAAGTATTAATTGGTCAACGTCGTGTAGGTAAAAGTTACCTACTTCGTCAAATAGCTCATCAACTCATACAAAACAATGTAAATCCGAAAAACATATTATATGTCAATAAAGAATTTACCGATTTTGATTTTATCAAAGATTACAAAGAACTGGAAACTTTATTAAAACTCTATTTGAATGTCATTAAGCCCAAAGGAAAAATTTGGCTATTTATTGATGAAATACAGAACATCTCCGGATGGGAACATTTTGTAAATTCATATTCTCAAAACTTTACAGAAAATTACGAGATATTTATAAGCGGATCTAATTCTAAAATGTTGTCAGGAGAATTAGCCACATTTTTATCGGGACGTTATGTGAATTTTGAGATATTCCCATTCAGTTATCAGGAATATTTGGAAATAACAAAGCAAGAAGAATCAAAAAAAACCTATATTGACTACATGAATGGTGGTGCATTGCCGGAACTGTTTGTATTACCTAATGAAGAAACCAGAAGAAATTATATATCTGCAATAAAAGATACAGTATTACTAAGAGATATCATTCAGCGTCATAACATAAAAGATCCAAAACTGCTGGAAGATATTTTCGTGTATCTGGTAAACAATGCATCGAATCTGCTTTCAGTAAATAATATTGTAAATTATTTCAAAAGCAATAAACGAAGCACCACTTATGATACTGTATCGAATTATATTGGCTTTATTGAGGATACATTTCTTATCCATAAAGTAGAACGATATGATATAAGGGGTAAAGACACCATTTCCGGTAATTGTAAGTATTATATCAATGACCTTTCATTCAAAAATTACTTGTATCCCGGATTTGGTTATGGAATCGGATATAAACTGGAAAATTTGCTCTTCCTTGAATTGTGCAGATCAGGTTATGAAATTTATGTAGGAGCAATGCGTGACAAAGAAATTGATTTTGTGGTTAAAAAAGGTGACAGAACTATTTACATACAAGTCACATATATCTTAATAGATGAAAATACAATTCGTCGAGAATATGCACCTTTAGAGGCAATACAAGACAATTTTGAAAAATGGGTAATCACGCTTGATGATGTGCCATTTACATCCAATATGGGTATTAAACATATTCAGGCATGGATGCTTCGTAATTATCTTTAAGAAATAACATAGTCGGCAAAGAACGCAATCTAGCTTCACTTACAAATTGTAATTCTAAACACCAATATTTAAAAATTATTTTTATATTTGCAGCATACAAATAGAATATTTAATCAATTCTTGCAATAAGACCATGGGACAACACCGCATCGACCGATTAGACAAAAAAATCCTGCAACTTATTTCGCAGGATGCTCGTATTCCTTTTTTAGAAGTAGCACGTGAATGTAATGTTTCCGGTGCAGCCATCCATCAGCGCATTCAGAAACTTAAAAACAACGGGATCATCAAAGGTTCGGAATTTATCATCGACAATTATAAAGTTGGGTATCAAACCTGTGCATTTATTGGTATTACCTTGTCCGACATCAAGGCGTTCGCAGAGGTTGCAGCAGAATTAAAGAAAATTCCGGAAATTGTGGAATGCCATTATTCCACCGGGAAATACTCACTTTTTGTGAAGATATATGCCCGCGACAACAAACATCTGTTTCAGCTCATTGCTGACCGGATGACCGGTATCAAAGGAATATCTCACACGGAAACATTCCAGATTTCGTTGGATGAAGTCTTCAACAGACAGCTTTCTGCTTTTGATATAGGAGAAGAAGAAGAAGAAACTGAATAGTGGTTAGTGG
>JAQWCZ010000194.1 GCA_028705705.1 Paludibacter sp. | reverse complement strand
TGACTTGATGATGCCCCGCATGTCGGGCAGTGAGATGTGCTCTAAAATCAAGAATAATTTCCTCGTTTGCCATATTCCGGTGGTATTACTCACGGCGCAGACGGTTGTTGAATATAATATTGAAGGATTGCGTCTGGGAGCGGATGATTACATCACCAAACCATTTAATATAAAGACCCTGATAACAAGGTGTAACAACCTGGTTAACAACCGGCGAATCCTGCAGGAAAAGTATAGTAAACAGGTTGACTCGACGCCCCGCCTAGTTGCAACTAACCAACTGGATCGTGAATTTCTGGAAAAAGCGCAACAGATTATTGAAGCACATCTGGATGACAGTGAATTTGATGTGCCTGCCTTTTCACGTGAAATGGCCCTCGGTCGGACCAAACTTTTCACGAAAATCAAAGGAATCACGGGACAAACACCCAATGACTTTATCATCAACGTGAAACTCAAGAAGGCGGCACACTGGCTTACCAACAATCCGGAATACAATATTTCCGATATTACCTATATGCTCGGTTTCAGTTCGCCGAAGTATTTCTCCAAATGTTTCAAGGAACAGTTTGGGATTTCTCCATCAGTCTACCGGAAAGGCGATGGGAGTGAGGAAGAAATGGAGGAGGAAGAAGAATAGTTTGTGTTCACCGGTCGCCGGTCTCCACTAACAACTATTCTTTCAAAACCTTGTGTAGAGGAACTTTGAACACTTTAGATTCAATCCAGGCAATGAAATTAAATACATGTAGTAATTGCATTTCAAATTTATTGTTTTGAAGCTCATCTATTTGAGGTTTTAATTTTTGCCAAAGTAATAACCTCTTTTGTTCGGTGAGTTCCTCAGGTGTTTTGCTGAGGAATTTTAAAATAATTTGTTCGAGCTGGTAACTTTTTTCGTTGTTTTGAATTTCCCGCTTTACCGACCTGATTTCAAAGTCCATGTAATCAAATTCTTTTTGTTCATATAAAACCATTAGGTTAACAAGTCTGATTGTTCTGAATAAAGGTAAAGAAAAAACTTTCCGTTCGCTTTGGGTAATCCGGGTGATAATCTTCCTTGCTTTATGAGTCTCTCCTGTTCCTAAATATACAATTGCAGTATAAAGCAGTATTTGAATCTGTTTTTCAGTGCTCAGTAAGTTTGTTTTATCAATAATGCTTTCTTTGTACTTGTCAATCATTTTAATGGCTTCAGCGAATCTTCCACTATCTATTAAAGGAAGCAAACTATACAGGAAAATAACACAGTCAATTTGAAATTTAAAATGAACGGATGTCGTTTCAAGCTTGTTCAATTGATTGATAAAATAAGTCATTCCTTCATAATTGCGAATTGTTCTCAGGCTCTCGAGTACACCTTCAATTGTGTTAAGGTAATACATGGGAGGATTACTTAACAAGTGCATGTTTTGCTCAAATATATTGTTAAGTTCGTAATAGGAGTTGAGGGCTGATCTATAATCGCCTACATTAATCAAATAATTGGATTGAAATAGTTTGTGGTTTTTTTGAATTTCGAAATTTTCAAAGCCGGAACTTGAAACAATGCTCATTTCGCTTACAACAAGGTCGTTCATTTCCTGCTTTTGTTTGTTTGAGCGCACAGGCCCTTTGTGTAGGATTCTGTGTTTCAGTAGTTCGTATAATGAAGCATGTTCATTTATTTTTCTGATCTTTTTCAGCGTTTCATTTATTTTATATTGTTTGTTAAGAAGCTCCTGTTCAGTTGTATCCGGAAAATCAAGGCTTAGCAGGTAATCAAGTTCCATTTTCTGAGCAATAAGTAAAATTGTAAAATTCTCATATTTAACCGCTTCATTTTGTATCTTTGTGAGTAGCAGAAAACACTCATGGTATAAAGATTTTTCATACAAAACTCTGGCATTCATCAGTAGATTAAACAATGCATAATAGCTATCCTGACTTATTCTGAGTTGGTTCAGAATTAATAATAAGTTATCGAACAGATAGTTGATCGCGGTGTTGAAAGCTGCGTTTGGCCGTAGCTTGAAAAACTCGGTCTTGATCTGTTGCTGGTTATCTGTTGATTTTTCATCTATCACTTTGTATAGAATGGCGTAATCTGCTGTGTTTTTATCCATGTTCAGGAAAGAAGATACCTTTTTTCTCTCAGACTTTGTGAGAGATTGTATGAGGCTTATAAGCGAGGAGAGTTTTGACATGTATTAGTTTTTAAGGAAATAAGACGAAACAAAAATAGTAAATATATTTGTAATTGTTACTTTGTTTAAATAATTATTGTTTTAAATAGTTGATATATAGATGTATATTGTTTTTTCATTTGTATTTTATATTATTTGTAATTATTATTTCAAATGTTTTATTGTTTTTTCTTGTTCAGAATGTAATTTATGTTTGCATTGAAATTTACTAATTAATCAAAACATAGAATCTAATTTACATGAATTCAAAAAAGATCGTTGTTGTAGGAAGCTGTAATACAGATATGGTAGTAAAATCCGACAGATTACCGGTGCCGGGTGAAACTGTATTAGGAGGCGCTTTCATGATGAATCCCGGTGGAAAAGGAGCCAATCAGGCAGTAGCTATCGCACGCATGGGAGGTAATGTGACTTTTATTTCTAAAACCGGAAATGATTTGTTTGGCCGGCAATCGGTAGAAATGTATGGTGATGAAAATATAGTAACAGATTATATATTTTCAGATCAGCATTTACCATCAGGGGTAGCGCTGATTATGGTCGACAGAAATGGAGAGAACTGCATTGTTGTAGCATCCGGAGCCAACGGCAGTCTGAGTCCGAAAGACATTGAGAAAGCAAGAAATGTAATTGAAAGTGCCGATATCCTGTTAATGCAGCTCGAAGTTCCAATGGACACTGTTGAATATGCAGCCAAACTGGCCCATGAAAAAGGAGTCAAGGTTGTATTGAATCCGGCTCCGGCAGCTTTTTTATCGAACGATCTGCTTCATTGCCTTTATACGATAATACCAAATAAAACAGAAGCCGAAATGCTTTCCGGAATAAAAGTCAGTGATTTGGAAACAGCTAAACAGGCTGCTGATATCATCGCAGCTAAAGGAGTTGATAAAGTAGTTATTACTTTAGGATCGAAAGGCGCATTGATAAAAGATGGAGATAATTACACGAATATACCTGCAGAAAGTGTTAATGCTGTTGATACTACGGCTGCCGGAGATACATTTTGTGGAGCATTATGTGTTTACTTATCAGAAGGATATTCTTTAACAGAATCAGTAAGATATGCCAATGCAGCAGCTGCTATTGTTGTTACTCGTATTGGAGCTCAAAGTGCAATACCATATAAAAACGAAGTAATTAAAATGAAGTAATAATATAAATAATATGCATGGATCAATGTCAACTTATAAATTTAATAAACATGAAAACCAATCAGAAATGGCTATTGTTGTTCAGCGATAGCATTGTTAAGCCGCTTAAACACATTATTAGATTCACGATTGTCTTATTTTTGTATTTGTTATCTTCCTCCCTGAATACACAGGCACAAAACAATGTAAGTGGTACTGTGAGAGATAACAAAGGTGAACCACTTGTTGGTGTATCTATTATATCAAAAAATGGAAATAATATCACAGGAACTACGACTGATTTTGAAGGTCGCTATCGAATCAATGTTAATTCACGATCTGCACTCGAATTCAGTTATATTGGGTTCAAAACTACGATTATTCAGGTTGGAGCGAAGAAAATTATTGACATATCGTTAGAACCTGACGATAAACTATTGCAAGAAGTCGTTGTTGTGGGTTATGGAACACAGAAAAAAGTAAATCTTACAGGTTCTATTGCTCAGGTGACATCAGAATCATTACAAGATAGGCCTACAAGTTCGGTAACGCAAATGCTTCAGGGAGCAATGCCCAATGTAAATATTCAGGTAAAAACAGGTTCCCCCGGTGCTGGAGGTACTCTAACTATTCGTGGTGTTGGTTCAATCAATTCAAGTTCACCTCTTATTATGGTTGACGGTGTCCCCGGGAGTTTAGATCAACTAAATCCTAATGATATAGAGTCAATTTCCGTACTGAAGGATGCTTCTTCGGCAGCAATATATGGAGCTCGTGCTGCTTTCGGTGTGGTATTAATTTCAACAAAGAAAGCTAAATCAGGGAAACCTAAAGTTTCTTATGACGCCTATTTTGCTTCATCAAATCCAACTGTGTCCACAGATTTTGTTACTTCTGGATACGAACACGCATTGATCTATGATACTTCTTATAAAAGCTTAGGGAGTTCAGCAACAGGATATACTGAAGATGATTATAAAGAATTAGAAGCACGTAGGTTTGATGTTACTGAGAATCCTGAACGCCCTTGGGTAGTTACCACAATAGATAATAATGGCAAAGAAAAGTATAACTATTATGGAAACTTTGATTTGTGGAACTGGATGTATAATGAAAATATGATGTCACAGTCACATAATATAAATATATCAGGTGGAACTGATAAGGTTCAGTATTATATTTCAGGAAGCTACTATACTAAAGAAGGCCTCACGAAAAGAGTTGATGAGGATTACAATCAATATACATTAAATGCAAAAATCAAT
>JAQWCZ010000193.1 GCA_028705705.1 Paludibacter sp. | reverse complement strand
GGATTTTAGACCAACCTGTATTGTCTGTGATTAAAATAACCCTTTATATATAAACAAATGAATCAAGAGTTAATACATAAATACCTGAAAGGTGAAACTTCATCACTTGAAAATCAGGAAATACTAAACTGGGTTGAAACCAGTCCTGAAAACCGCAAAGAATTTTTGCGCTACAGACGTTTGTATGATACTGCAATTTGGAATGAAACAGGTCAGTTATCCGACAACATAAAAAAGAAAACCGTTCAAACTGTTCCATTCATCAGAAAATGGATGCAGATTGCTGCTATTATCGCGATTATCATATCCGGCACTGTGTTCATACAGCAACGCATTTTCAATGCTGAGAAAGTATTAAACCACCCTCTAACAGTAAAAACAAATGCAGGTGAAAGGAGTACTGTTTTATTACCAGATGGTACTGAGGTTACTTTAAATTCAAAGTCGAATATACGTTTCGATTGCAATTATAAAGGAGGTGAAAGAATAGTATATCTTGAAGGAGAAGGTTATTTTAATGTGTATCCTGATAAGAAACACCCTTTTAAAGTTAAAACTAACATGATAGAGGTTGAATGTTTAGGTACTAAGTTTAATGTTAAAGCATACGAAAAAGATGAGCAAATTTCTGTTGTTTTAGCTGAAGGCAGCGTCAGAATTAAATCTGATGAATCCAATGTTATACTAACGCCTAACACATGTTTAACTTACGATAAAGATACTCGCTATATAACGCAATCCAAAGTTAACTCGGATGATTACACCCATTGGATAAAAGGAGAAGTATGTTATAACAACCAAAAACTTAAAGATATAGCTGAAGACTTGTCCCGCAACTTTAATGTGAATATAATAATTGATTCAAAGGATATTGAAAATGAAAGATTTACAGGATATTTGGGAAATACTACATTAAAGAATGTACTTAATGTGTTGACAATTGCCTCTTCAATTGAATATAAGTTTGAGAATGATACCGTAATATATCTGTATAATAGTAAAAAACGATCTTATTCAAATTAAATATCTGTATTTATGGAAAAACACGATTTTATATTGTTAACATTTAAATTAATCCAGGTAAAAACAATAAAAACTTTTTTTTAATTATCATGAAACAAGCATGTAATAATACCTTAAGAACTAGGATTATGAAAGTGTTGGCATGCGAGTTCCATACGACCATTAAAAAACAAATTATTTACGTATGAAAATAAAATTATTTAAGGTTTGTGTTCTGCTTGTAATACTAACCTCAATCTCCTGTAACCAAGATAGTAAAACAGAATTGCCAACTTACAGTGACATTTCCATTTCACCTGTCAAAGAAACATATCAAGTGGGTGATATCATAACATGTAAAATAAACCTTTTAACTGAAGGAGGTGAGGATTTAATTGAAACTAAATATTGGTGGTATACATCTTGGTGGTTTATCGATCCTAATTTTACGGCTGATTTTCAAGCATTCGATGAGAATGTAAACACCTCATCTGAAATTGTCCTTACCAAAGCCGGGAAACATAGATTATATTTCTTTGGGCAACTTAAGTATCCCGAATGGAATTGGATTAAAATCGAAATTCCATTTGAAATAACAGTCGAAGAATAATACCCTATCAATTACAAATAATACTATAATCAAAAACACATGTTAACCAAGAAAAAGCTTATTAGTAAAAGAATACCACTACTGATTGTCATGATCATGTTTTCAGTACTATCATCGTGGGGAGCTGGCATAACAGTAAATATTTCCAATAAAACACTTGAAAACGCTCTAAAAGACATAGAGAATGTCTCAAACTACCATTTCTTTTATAAAACTCAATTAAAAGGCTTGGATCAAATAGTATCAATATCAGCAGAGGATGAGGAAATTAAAGTCATTATGAGCAAACTACTTAAAAATTCTCAGATAGATTTTACATTAGAGAATAATAATGTCATCATTCTTTTCGCTAAAGAAACAACCATTCAAAAAGAGAAAAAACCAGTATTCATACAAGTATCCGGAATTGTAACAGATTACAAGAATAAAGAACCCATTATCGGAGGAACTGTGAAAATTAAAGGATTACAATATGGGACAGTAACAAATTACAAGGGAGAATTTACTTTAGCTGATGTTCCAATGGGTTCAACAGTTGAAATTAGTTACATTGGATACGAAAGTGTATCCATAATTGTCAACGAACAAAAATTTATTAAAGTTGAATTACGTGAAAACCTCATGCAACTGGATGAAGTTGTAATCGTTGGATATGGTTCTCAAAAGAAAGTAAATTTAACCGGTGCAGTGAGTGTTATTAAAGCAGCAGACATCAATGGCCGACCTTCCATCAATACCGCAACAGTTCTTCAGGGAGCTGATCCTGCTTTAAATATTGCCATGAGTTCCGGAGGCCCTTCGTCTGGCTATAACATTGACATCAGAGGTGTTGCTTCAATTAACGGTGGCACACCATTAATCCTTGTTGATGGCGTTGAAATGAGCCTCAGCAGGGTAAATGCTAATGACATTGAATCCGTATCTATATTAAAAGATGCCTCTGCTTCTGCCACATACGGTGCTAAAGCTTCTTCTGGAGTTGTGTTGATAACAACTAAAAGCGGGTCATTAGGAGGTAAACCTATCATAACATTGGACGCAAAATATGGTTGGAAAAGCAATACAACATCAACTGACTTTGTTACTTCTGGTTATTGGTCGGCTTACATAAATGATCTTTTCTATTTTAATCACAACAATTATGCATACACAACTTATTCAGAGGCAGATTATGCTGAACTGTGGATGCGTCTCGACCAAAAAGAAGAAACAGCAGAAAGACCATGGGCTATTGTTCAAAATGATGGCTCTTATAAATATTATGCTAATTTCGATTGGTATCATCACTATTTCAAAGATATTCGCCCCATGCAGGATTACAACGTATCCGTAAGAGGTGGAGATGAAAATGTAAACTATTATGTAAGTGGTCGATTATATAAAGAAGATGGTATAATGGCTCAGCAAACTGACACATGGGAAAATTACAACACAAGAGCAAAGCTAAATATAAAATTAAAACCATGGTTGCGTTATGGACTTAATGCTAGTTTCTTTAATTCAAAATATTGGTACCCAGGCACAAGCTCTATTTCTGAGATTTTCAGGGTTACAGGTCTTCATGCCTTAGCATTTATCCCCTCAACAAATCCGGATGGCACATCTGTATACATGAATACATATACCAATGGGAGCGCTACAGTTTCTGATGGATACAATGCAGCATTAAACTACGGGAAACATTTTAACGAGGAAAAGAATAGAGAAACTGTTATTAAGAATTCACTTGATATTGATCTTTCCAAACATTTTACAATTACTGTTGACTACGCTTACGACTGGAGATACAAGGACTTTGAATCACGTAGAACAAGAGTTCCTTATTCTCAATACAGTGGAATTGTATCTTACATGGACAATGCATTAGGTCGTGATCAGTATTATCAAAACTTCTATCGTTATGTTACAAAAAACTACAATGCTTTTGGAACATATACAAACAGTTTTGATGAAAATCACAACTTGAAAATTATGGCTGGACATAATGGCGAAACATACCAACAAAGGTTTTTGAGGGTAGAACGTTATAACTTATTAAGTGAAGACCTGAGTAGCCTCAAAATGGCCATAGGAGAAGTCAGCACCTTAAATGAGGGAATATATAAATACATCACTCAAGGATGGTTTGGAAGGGTTAATTATGATTATAAAGGAAAGTATTTGCTGGAATTTTCAGGACGTTATGATGGTACTTCCCGTTTCAAAAAAGACAGTAGATGGGGTTTCTTTCCTTCCGCATCATTAGGTTGGAGAATCAGTGAAGAAAACTTCTGGAAGCCACTTAGTTCATGGTGGAACAACCTCAAATTCAGAGCTTCACTTGGAAGTTTAGGAAACCAGCAAGTAGATTATTACTCATATATTCAAAGTATCAGTACGGACAATAAACTTTCTGGTGTAACGCTGGATGGTACATCTCTATTATATTATGCACAGGAAAGCAATCCGGTTGCCGGAGATTTAACCTGGGAAACTGTTACAACCTATAACCTGGGTGTTGATCTTGCATTTTTCAAAAACCGGCTTAATATAACGGCTGATGCCTACATACGTGATACCAAGAACATGTTAACCCCAGGAATATCTCTCCCGGCTGTATATGGCACAACTGAACCGAATGTAAATTCAGGAGATATGCGTACGAAAGGGTGGGAATTGTCTGTTCAATGGAATGACAATACCGTTTTATTTGATAAAAAATTAAAATATTCTGCCAGCATTGGTCTTGGTGATTATTCCACAAAAATTACACGCTATATAAGTAATCCCAACAAGCTACTCACGTTACCTTATTACGAAGGGATGGTTTTAAGAGAAATCTGGGGATTTTCATCTGGAGGACTTTTCAAAACTGATGAAGAAGCTTCCAATTATGATGTTGATCAAAGCTACTTAAACTCAGATCTTAACCTTAGACCCCCATTTCAAGGAATACATTCCGGCGATGTTAAATATCTTGATTTGGATGGTGACAAAGTAATAACCATTGGTTCAAATACCGCCGATGATCCGGGAGACCG
>JAQWCZ010000192.1 GCA_028705705.1 Paludibacter sp. | reverse complement strand
ATCTTTCCATATGGCTGATTTTCCTCCTTTCATGTAACCGATGCGCGATATACCATTGATGATCGACTGATCGTGTCCCTGCGAAGGATGTAATTTCAGCAGTTCAGGATTAGTGAGTGCCGTAGGTTCTCCTTCAAAAGGAGTTGTGTAGCTGACTTCAATCGGATCATTGGGATCGAGGTTGACTACCCTGCCGTTTTCAATGTAAACACAGGGAACCCGGTCTCCGGTTGCTGCCATGATGTAGGAATAATCGAAGCCGATGTCGCTGAGGTTTGGGCTTACCAGTCCGTTCCAGTTTTGTTTTCCACGTTCTCCTCCGAGACCTAAATGCCATTTGCCAATGGCGCCTGTTACGTACCCCGCCGATTTGAACATATCCGACATTGTGTATTGTTCCGGATTGATTAACATGGGCGCATCACCGGATGCAATGCCGGTTCCTTTTTTTTTCCAGGGGTACATGCCGGTCAGCATACCATAGCGAGAAGGTGTGCTGGTTGCTGAGGTTGCATAACAGTTGATGAACCGGACGCCTTCTTTTGCCAGTCTGTCTGTATTGGGTGTGGAAATGGTATTTGTACTAAACCAGCTTAAATCTCCGTATCCAATGTCATCTGCCATGATGATGATGACATTTGGTTGATCAGACAGCTCTTTATCTGTGACAGTACAAGAAGAGAGCAAAGTGATCAGTGGAACCGATGTTAGTTTGATTGAAATTCTCATATTGATTATTTGCTATTATTTTTTAAACCAGACAAATATATGTATTTTTACGAATGTTATAAAGATGTATATTCAAATCAAAAGTTAATCGAACAAAACAAGGATTATTTACGAACAAATTTGTACCTTATTCTTGTTGGTTGACAATGAAATATATGTATATTTGTCAACCTTTAAAGCTGTAAATACAGCATTAAAAACTAACATTATGCGAAATAAATCATTATTCCTTTGGTTCATTTTTATATTCGTCAATTATACATTGACTGCTGCTGATGATATTTATTTCTCCAAAATTGGAATCGAACAAGGACTTTCTCAACTCTCTGTGATGACCATTTATCAAGACGAACTGGGTATCTTGTGGTTTGGTACCCGTGAAGGAATCAGTCGATACAACGGGAATTCCATGGAGTTAATAAAACCGATATTAAACGACAGCAATTCGTTGAATGGGAATTTGGTTAAGAATATTTGTGGCAATAAAAATGGATTGGTTTTTATCCACAGTCAGAATGGCGTAAATAGATATGATATGCGAACGGGCAAAATGAGCATTATACAGCGTGATGATGTAGATGCCATAGCTTATGGTGTTAGAAATCTGTGGATTTCAGAAGGGAATAAACTATATGCTTGGAAGGATGATGAAAAAACGCTATATCTCGAAATCGATGAAATAAAAACAGCTATCCGGTCGATTTTGCAAACTTCAGATCAACGCATTGTAATTGGTACATTGTCTTCTGGCGTGTATATTATTGATCAAAACAAAAAATACCGGCTGGTAATTCCCGATTGTAGTCAGGTTTCTTCTTTGTTTGAAGATGAAAAGAAAAATATTTGGGTAGGTACCTGGCAGCATGGTTTGTTTAAAATAGAAAGAAACGGTAATATTCGAAACTATAAACCCGATGAGCGTGACAAAACAGCAATCTCGTCAAATTTTGTGCGAACTATTTGTCAGGATAACAAACATTTTCTTTGGGTTGGGACTCGCAGGGGACTGGATAAAATGAATATTGAATCAGAAGTGTTTACTCACTATCAGTCTGGGGGAACTCCTTCTCTCGAGTTATCCAATGAATCGGTGTGGTCGTTGTTTAAAGACTCGCAGGGAAGTATCTGGGTAGGTACCTATTTCGGAGGAGTAAATTATTTTAATCCTGATATTGATTTTTATACTTTTCATAATTTAAGACAGGGTGTGTTTTTTAATAAACCTTTTCCCATTATCAGTGAAGTGATAGAAGATAAGAACGGTAAGCTAATACTGTGTACAGAAGGTGACGGATTGGTAATTTATAATCCTCAAACAAAGCAATATAGGAACATCAGGTCGGGGACTAATGGTACCGGTTTATCTTCGGACAACATAAAAACCGGTTATTATGACGAGGCTGAACATGTTTTGTGGTTAGGAACACATTTGGGCGGAGTAACGCGTGTAAACCTTCAAAATTTTAAAACGGAACAAATTAGGTATATCAGACCTGAATGGGAACAATCGGATATAGTTCGCGCTATCGTTCCATATCAGGGTAATTTGCTGATTGCCACCTATAACGGTTTGTTTATATTGGATAAGCATACAAGTCGTATCAGTCTTTTTTCGGAAAAACTACACAAGCAGGTCAGTTATTTTGTTGATTTAAAAATATTAGATGATGATATGTGGATTGCCAGTAGGGGATTGTTCAGATTTAATTTGAAAACCGGTCAGATTAGTTCTTATTTCAAACAAAGCAATGATACGACCTCTTTGAGTCATGATAACGTGATGAAGTTGCTTATAGACAGCAAAAAGAATTTATGGATTGCAACCAGTGGAGGTGGTGTCAACCTTTATGAATCAGGGACAAATACGTTCCGACATTTTAACAGCAGAAATGCCGGTTTAATGAATGATTATGTCAGTAATCTGATGGAGTCTGAATTTGGATATATATTTATATCAACTACGCGTGGTTTAACCATCCTGGATGCTGAAAACAACAAGACATATAATTATGCTTCCGAAAATGGATTTCCGCTGAATTCTTTGTATAATGGCGGAATGTGTACCTTGCGTTCTGGTGAAATTTACGTAGCCGGTATGAACGGGATGGTTTCTTTTTATGAGGAAAACCTTTCTACTCCCCAGCGGGCTTTCAATCTGAATCTGGTAAATTTATGGATCAACAACAACCTGATTTTACCCGGAGATGAAAGCGGTGTGTTGAAGATGTCGCTGCCATACACAAACTCCATTGAATTGAATCATAAACAGTCGATGTTGACAGTTGAATTTGCTGCCAATAATTATATTACCTTCAATAAACCCGTGTACCGTTACCGTCTGGAAGGGTTGTCGGACAATTGGAATGAATTGCCGGCTGGTATAAATAAACTCAATTTTATGAACCTGAACCCTGGCAAATACCGTTTGCATGTACAGGCACTCTCAGCGGTGAATAAAGAGCCGGTGGCAAACACCTATTTGCAGATGCAGGTTTTTCCTCCTTTTTACCAGGCATGGTATGCTTATCTTTTTTATATACTGTTAGCTGTTTTCATTGTCTGGAGATATATCATTTTTACACGTTCCAAGCTTTTACTTAAAACATCCCTCGAGTTTGAAAAGAAAGAGAAAGCAAATATTGAAGAAGTCAATCAGTCAAAATTACGTTTCTTTACTAATATTTCTCATGAGTTTAGAACGCCGTTGACACTCATTGCCGGTCAGGTTGACATGTTGATGCAGATGAGTAATATTCAACCTGCCATTTTCAATCGAATTTTAAATATTAAAAGGAATACCCTGAACATGCAGAACCTGATCAATGAATTGCTTGAATTCAGGAAAAGTGAGCAGGGACATTTGACAGTAAAGGTAGTTCAGCGGGATATTGTAGAATTTCTTTACGAGATATATCTTTCCTTTACTGAATATGCGAACTACCGGAATGTTAAATTTGAATTTGAAAATGCAGGGCTTCACGTGAAAATCTGGTTTGATCCAGTACAGATGCAGAAGGTATTTTATAATTTGATATCCAATGCGTTTAAATATACACCTAAAGAAGGACATGTCGGAATCAATGTTGTAGAAACAGCAGATGCAGTAAATGTTGAAATTACTGATAGTGGAATTGGGATTGCACCGGAAGCCATAGAAAAAATTTTTGACAGATTTTATCAGGCTGAAAATGGCTTACAGATTAACAATATGGCCCCTGGTACAGGTATAGGATTAGCGCTGACCAAAAATATAATTGAAGCACATCATGCTGATATTCACGTTGAAAGCACAAAAGAAGTGGGTACAAGATTTATTGTTACCATGAAGAAAGGAAGTTCACATTTTTCACCAGATCAACTGGGAATAGAAGATATCAATGAAGAATCTTCCCTGGTTTGTCTGGAAGAACTCGACAAAGAATTTATGGCTGAAATGAAAGAAACTCAGGTTCGTAACAACGAGCCGTTATATTCCATGTTGATTGTGGAAGATAATGATGAATTAAGAGAAATGCTGAAACAGGTTTTTGAACCCATTTATAAAATTTATACGGCGGCTGATGGAGAAGAAGGTTTGGCTATGACCATGGAAAATCAACCGGATATAGTGCTGAGTGACTTGATGATGCCCCGCATGTCGGGCAGTGAGATGTGCTCTAAAATCAAGAATAATTTCCTCGTTTGCCATATTCCGGTGGTATTACTCACGGCGCAGACGGCTGTTGAATATAATATTGAAGGATTGCGTCTGGGAGCGGATGATTACATCACCAAACCATTTAATATAAAGACCCTGATAACAAGGTGTAACAACCTGGTTAACAACCGGCGAATCCTGAAGGAAAAGTATAGTAAACAGGTTGACTCGACGCCCCGCCTAGTTGCAACTAACCAACTGGATCGTGAATTTCT
>JAQWCZ010000191.1 GCA_028705705.1 Paludibacter sp. | reverse complement strand
GAGCTATTGTGCAATTGCGTTCGGGGAGGAAAAGCATCATCGCTCAGGATGATAGTGCAACTGCATTCGATGTTGTTGAGCTACATTGTTCACTATCTTAGAGCAATGTTGCTCTACAGGAATTAGCTATGTTGCTCTTAAAGGAAGGTTTATAAAAACAACAAAAACCGAACAATGTCGGTTTTTTATTGTGGGCGTTGACGGATTCGAACCGCCGACCCTCTGCTTGTAAGGCAGATGCTCTGAACCAGCTGAGCTAAACGCCCGAAAAAGTTGTGTGTTTTATAATAATATCGATTTGATGTGGGCGTTGACGGATTCGAACCGCCGACCCTCTGCTTGTAAGGCAGATGCTCTGAACCAGCTGAGCTAAACGCCCGATATTATTCATCAAGTTCTTTACTTCTAAAGCGGTGCAAAGATACTATTAATTTTGAATTTCCAAAAAAGTTTTGAAAAAGTTTTGAAAAAAAACTACAAACATAAGCTTCAATTCAAAATTAAGTTTCCTTGATATCTCCATTTATTTAATACGCTTAATTCAAAATATCCTTTTTAACATTTACAGTCACCTGAGAATTGTCAGGAGAATAATCAAATAACAAATCTCCTTTTTTAGCAAACATTCTGAAGTGCTAGATCATCTGCATTTCTGTTTTCAACCTTACAAATCACCGGCGACTCAGTCTTATATTGGGGCATACTCAAACCAATAATACTCCCAATCAGCATAAACAGGAATAGAAATCTGATAAAACATGTTATATTCATAGTGACAAGTACGAGAATATTAGGGTTAATAAAAAAGTTAAACCGCTTCAAAAATAACATAAGCACACGAATTAACTTAAATGATTTTTCATCAAAACAACGAACCATCCCACAGCAACTTCAGGAAATTAGTTACCGGAAGCACCTCTATACCATTCATCGTTCTGGGATATTTATCCATCGAAACTAATATTAAACGGGCTTCTGGAAATTCTTCAGCAAAAACTTTCAATCCTTTCGCGTGATGCGGGTGCACTTCAGCATTCGATTTAATTTCAATGGCAGTGTGCGCCGCTCCAATTATGATATCTACCTCAAAGCCCGAAGTGGTACGCCAGTACGACAATTCATGGATAGAACTGGAATACGACAGATAGGCTACCAACTCCTGAATTACAAAATGTTCAAGTGCATGGCCAAACTCAGGCGAACCTGGGCTAAGGGAGTTACGCTTTAGTAGAAAATTAGCTATGCCCACATCGAAATAATAAAATTTTGGGGATTGAATCACACGGCGTTTCACTTTACGGGTAAAAGCCGGGACGGTGAACCCAATAAGTGTTTCTTCCAGAATTGAGAAATACTCTTTAACAGTAGGTGCACTGACACCACATTCCGATGCAATATTGTTGTAATTCACTATTTCACCATCGCTCAGGGCTGCTACTTCCATAAAATGCGAAAAAGTGTTCAGGTTGCGGGTTAGTGCTTCAGCCTTAATTTCCTGTTGAAGATAATCACCCACATAGGCGTGTATTCGCTTTGATGCGTCATCGACTAAATAGTGCCTTGGCAGCATGCCGTTGTTACAAGCCTTTATGAGGTCAAAATCGGGTATTTCGGCACTTACCAACGGAAAAAGATGTGCCCGGATAGCTCTTCCACCCAATAAATTTACTCCGCTACGGCGCAATTTGCGTGCACTTGATCCACTCAGAATAAAACGAAGATTCTTATT
Source organism: Paludibacter sp. (assembly GCA_028705705.1). Taxonomy (GTDB): domain Bacteria; phylum Bacteroidota; class Bacteroidia; order Bacteroidales; family Paludibacteraceae; genus Paludibacter. Next base: position 2,913 of record JAQWCZ010000191.1, on the reverse strand, counting down.
GCTGATTAACCAGTGTACCTCGTCAAGTAACGCAGGAATCTTCTGAATTTCGTCGATTATCACTAATTCATTATCCGGCAACAGAATTAGTTCGTCGCGTAACAATGCAGGCCGGCGATTATAACGCTCAAATTCGTCGGATTTCAGCAAATCGACAAATCGTGCCGTTGGAAAAATCTTTTTCATGATAATCGAAAGTCTTACTTTAGAATATCATGAAAAACAAAAGTAAAGCTTTAGGTTATCAAATTTAATTTTCTTTATTATTTCATTTCAATAGAGCTAACTTTTATCTTGTTCATTACTACATCTGTTTCAGTAAATGCGGCAAAGCAGCAATCAGATAAAACGGGAGATAGATTAATCGAAACTCCTTATTGGTTATTATTTTCATTATCAGCTCTAAACCTACAAAATTTGTATCATTGCAGGGGTATTTTATTGCATTATTTGTGTCATTGCAGGGGTAAATTAAGACAACTTTAATCCTTAATACAACGGACAGCGTACCCGAGCGAACGGATGTAACTATACAGAGATGCACTGTTGCTATTAACGTTTAAACTCTGAGAAGCTGTACTCCCTATGCTGCTCGACCAATAACTACCGTAAGCTCCAACACCTCCGCTTTGTGCCTAATTTACTGTTATCTCACTGACTTCAGTGGTGGTAATTTTGGGTATAAGAGTCTTTGGATCAGGTTTTTCACAACTGTGATGTAAAATCAACATTGCGACAATTAAGATAAAAGCACTACTCAGGTGTTTCATGAGACGTATTAAATTTTTATATTAACCTATTATCAATCTCGCTTTTTAATCAAAAACCAATCTACCCACGCATCCAAATGCCTCGCTGAATTTGGTTGAAGCACAATCTCTCGCTTTTCATCCAGCAAATATATGGTAGGGGTAGCAAACACATGGTAACTTTTCACAATAACGCTTCCCCATTTCTGATAGTCGCACACAGATATAAAAGGGAAGTTCGCAGCAAAATTCTTAAAAGATTGCTTATCCTCATCCAACGAAAAGAATACTACTTCCAAACCATGCTCTTTCCATTTCGGGTAAAGTTGGGAGATGGTTACAAGTTCTTCCTTACAGGCATTGCACCAACTTGCGCCAAAAACTACTACAGTGTATTTGCTTTTGACATCAGAAAGTTTCTTGGGAATAATTGACTGAATATATCCCGGAGCAATCAAATCAGTTTTAAACTCAAAATCGGGAGCGATATTTCCTTTCTTCATGGCCCGGTAGCTTTCGAGTTGGGCTGCCAGTTCATTGTTGATAGTGCAACTCTGTTCGTTCAGCACCTTGACAGCCAGGTATTCAGAGGAGCCAAACAAACTGCGTTTTTCAAGTAGCTTGAACAGGAAATTTGTGATTTCATTGAACTTTTTCTCATCAGTGATTAAGGTCGGCATCATCCTGTCAATGGATTTGTTCATCTCCACATACACTGAATCCAATGAGCGACCACTGTTTTCAATCAGCCAAAAGTGCGCTTCGATGGCATCGCGAAGCAGTCCGCTCTTGTACATCCGCGCATCGGTATAATCCAATTGACGAAACGCTTCAATGGTGGCAGGCAGTTCTTCGGTGCGGTACTGGGCAACCGTCCCAACCAAGCTCACCAGTTTACGCACAGGCAAGTACCAGCTTACATAAGTTTGCCTGTCAAGTTTTTCCAGAAATTGCTGGTCTTCAGCTTTGATGCGGTTGCGTTCCTTTTCTATTGCCTTTTTGGGACGTTTTTGAACCGTAAACAACGAATCCATTCGGTATATCTTTTCTAAATAATCCCAGGCACTCAGGGCTTGCTCGCGCTGTGGATGCTCCGTGGCATAGCGACCAAACAAATTATTTTCATGACTACCCGTGATGCGTATGGTTCCCGGAGTCGCGAAATTTTCACCGGTTATGCGCATCGTTTCATCTGCCAGCACAACGATAAATGACTTATTGTCGTTGGCAGCCAGGTAAGCCATCCCGTAATCTTTCTCCTGATAGCTCATACTGAAAGTACCATTGGCTGATGCTTTAACGCTATCGATGGTATAAATTTCGAAACCATCAAAACCAACCAATCGTACCGACTGATTACCCAAGGAAGAAAAATTGCCGGTGATGGTATTTTGAGAGAACAATTCAATTCCGGAGAATAGGATTATTAAAGTTGCTTGAAGAAGTTTATTCATTGTTTTACTGTGAATAATTTGAGTAAATCAAAGTATCAATCCTTAATACACCGAACAGAGTAGCCGTTGGCTCGATAAATAAAGTAGCTTGCATAGGCAGACTGAGCGAAGAAACGTAGAAATTGAGACCGGTGAGAGCCATAGACAGTACTTGACCAGTAATAACCATATGAATCAATAAAAACGCCACCACTTATATGGTCACGAGTGCCAGCCGCTGGTAGCCTAAGTGGAGATCCAAATGCACCGTAATAATCCCTACTACTCCAATATGAAATTTCTGCATCCCACTCTGCTATAGTAGGAATACGAAAGCCATCCGGACAAGGGTTGTTTGTTCCGATTACACCCTGCCATAAATTACTGTTCCGTGAACTGCGCCAGTCATTAATATCGTAAATATAATCATATATTTTGATAAAGCTACCGTGACCAGGAGTATCACCGATACTCAAAGTTGAGGTAATTGGTGAATCACGTTTTTCATGACCATACGTTCCACGTCCCCATTGATACAAATCACCATAGGCTTGATAATCCATAATGGAAGTAGCTACACGACTTGCGCCCAGATTGCGATCCATCCAGGTTTTACCCGTTGCAGGATTGTAAACTTCAACGACTTGAGTAAGCATAAAAGTAAGGCTCTGGCTTCCGGTGGGTGAAGCGTATATAGTTTGGTTCACATATCCATCAGTACTTCCCAGGAA
>JAQWCZ010000190.1 GCA_028705705.1 Paludibacter sp. | reverse complement strand
CACCACGCTTTGAGGATAAAGAATCATGGCATGGTAAAGTCGTCTTTAAAACGGGATCATTCGGACTTTATAATCCAATTTTCAGACTGCAACACAGAATCAATCCAGTTTTTTCTGCTGATTTGAGTGGCGAGTGGCTGACGGCTCACGGGCAATATCCTTATTTGTTGGACTATAGCTACCTTGGTTCGGGTCTCAACTCAAGGGAGATTAGAAAAAACACAGATGTAAATAACCTGCGACTTGAAGCAACGTTATACGCCAAACCTTCAGAAAGAGAATCTGCTCACCTGAAAGCTTATCTTTATACTTCGGAAAGGGGATTGCCGGGTGCAACGATTTTGTATAATACCGATAATTTCTCATCTCAGCGGATGTGGGACAAAACATTTTTCGTACAGGGACATTATGAAAAAGAATTGTCAGATATTCTTTCGATGCAACTGAATGTCAAATATCACTATGGTTTTATGCACTATTCTGATACAACTTATTTGAATGATTTGGGGCGGATGGAAAATGTTTTCCGACAGAACGAGTATTATAGTTCAGTTGCCATGCTTTATCATGCTTCCCGGAATTTGTCTTTTTCATTTGCTGCGGATGGTTTTGTCAATAATATGCTGGCTGAATTTGAAACGCCGGAATTGAGCGATGCTTTTGCCAGACCTGTTCGTTACAGTCTGTTGTCGGTTTTTGCAGCTAGGTTTGTGACCAACGAACTGCTGGCAACGGCGAGTTTGCAATCAACAATTGTCAATGATAAAGTACGGGTGGGAGAGGCTCCGGACAGTCACCGGCGACTATCACCGTATCTGAGTGTGGCTTATAAACCTTTTACCGACCAGGATTTTCGGGTTCGTTTTTTCTACAAGAACATTTTCCGTTTGCCGAGTTTCAATGATTTGTATTATGCCCGCACGGGTAATGTCGGATTGCAACCGGAAACCACTGATCAATTGAATGCAGGAATCACTTACGCGTTGAGTTTTGTTGATTGGATGCCTTTGTTTTCAGTGACAGTGGATGCCTATCGCAACTACGTAAAAAATAAAATTGTGGCTTTGCCGACAAAAAATATCTTTATCTGGAGTATGGTAAACTTGGGTAAGGTACAGGTGGATGGATTAGACTTGACGGTTGAATCGAACCTATCTGTAAATGATAAAATAGCTGTTATACTGGGTGGTACATATACTTATCAGCAAGCATTGGATGTGACGATTTCGGGCAGCAATACCTTTGGACATCAGGTTCCATATACACCACGTGTTTCAGGTTCTGGAAGGTTAGGTTTCGAAACCCCTTGGGTGAATGTTTCTTATTCCTTGTTATGGTCGGGTGCCCGTTATGCCGGATATCAAAATTATGCTGAAAACCGCTTACCAGGTTATGCCGATCATGGAATTTCCGCCTCACGGGATGTTAAATTGAAAGATTGTGTCTTGTCTTTAAAAGTGGAAGCCTTGAACTTGCTGGATGAAAATTATGCCGTGGTGAAGTGGTTCCCAATGCCGGGGAGAGCGTTTCGGGGGACGGTAGGGTTAAGGTTTTAATGTTGAACTACATTTAGATGTAATGGCATTAGACCTGTCAGGTTTTTAAAAACCTGACAGGTCTTGAATAGAATTAAAGGTTATATGATATCAGCAAAAATGATTAAATATTTTTTACATATTTCAATTTTAACTCTCATCATCCTGATTGTATCTTGCGATGATATGCACGATAAACAGCGAACAGGCAATGAAATGCCTGTGACTGAAGGAACGCGTATTTTTGTACTGTCAGAAGGATTGATAAATCTGAACAACAGCAGCCTGGCGATGTATGACTTCAGTATTGGAGCAAAATCTTCCGATTATTTTCTAACTGCGAATAAGCGCGGACTTGGCGATACCGCTAACGACATGGGACTGTATGGTTCAAAGCTCTATGTGGTGGTGAATGTATCCAGTCAGATTGAGGTGCTGGATGCCGGAACCGGATTGTCGTTGAAGCAAATTCCACTTTTTAATGGTCAGGGAATGGCACGACAACCGCGTTACATAGATTTTCACGGAGGCAAAGCATACGTTTGTTCTTTTGATGGCACGTTAGCAAAAATTGACACGACCACACTTCAGGTTGAAAAATTGGTAAATTGCGGTAGAAATCCTGATGGTATCTGTATTACAAATGGTAAAATTTATGTATCCAATTCTGGCGGATTAAATTTTCCAAACTATGATAATACCGTTTCAGTTATAGATATAACATCATTTCAGGAAATAAAGAAAACCATCGTTGGAATAAATCCTTATAAAATTGCATCTGATAGTGAAGGGGATGTATATGTGGTGACACGTGGAAATTATGGTAATACGGCATTCCAATTTCATCGGATAAGCTCAGAAACCGATGAAGTGGTGCAGGATTTCGACGACTTTCATCTACTAAATTTCACCATACAAAATGATACAGCCTATATGTATCATTATGATTATAACACAGGTCAGAATCAAATCATGACATTCGATTGTAAAACGGAAACGTTGACTACCGACCGCTTTATAGCCGATGGTACCATTTTAACCACCCCATTTGGTATTGATGTCAATCCCATCAACGGAGATGTCTATATCACTGATGCCAAATCCTATCTGACTTGGGGTGATGTCTTGTGTTTCAATAGAAAGGGGCAGTTAAAGTTCAGGATAAAGGAAGTTGGACTGAATCCGAATAAAGTGGTAGCGGTTAGATCCTATTAATGTTATTACTCACCAATAACATTAAGTTTTTTTATTTGGCATATAATTTGATTACCACGGATTGTGCACAATTTAAATAAGTTCTTTAGTTTTCTTACCTAAAAAAATACATGTTATGAAACGGATATACATAGGCTTGTCAGTAGTGTTGATGACAATGCTTTTTACTCAACAGACAAAAGCACAAAATTACGATAATGACGATGCTAATTATCGTTATGATATTAGTGATTACCTCGATTTGGAAGCAGTTGCTTCAGTGTTTGCTCAATCAAGAACAATTGATGATTTCGAAAATAGATTGAATGACTACCGAAATCAGGTATCGAATCTTGATTTGAATAATGATGGTTATGTAGATTATTTAAGGTTGCTAAAACAATATGATCGTAATGCTCATGTAATCCTGATTCAAGCAGTACTTGGGAATAATTATTATCAGGATGTTGCAACAATTGTTATCGGCAGGGATGTTTACAACAGAGATTATATTCAGATTATTGGAGACCCTTATCTATATGGAGATGATTATATTTTGGAACCAGTATTTCAAAAACGTCCGAGAATTGTAAGATCGTTGTGGAACAGACCACATGTCGTATATGTTTCAAGATTTTATTGGGATTATTATCCTTCATATTACAGATTGAGACCCATACTCCCAATCCATCATTACTTTCATCATCTGAGCGTGTTTGTTGACGTACATCATCGTTATCATTATACTACCCGATTGAGATTCCCGGTTTATGTGGATATTATCAAACATCACAGGCGTAATGACTACTGGCGGGATCATAACGATCGACGTTTTGAACAACGCAATCGAGCATATAAAAACAAAGGTCAGTTCCAGTACAATCAGGAAAGAAATAAGCCAGATGTAAGAGAACGTAAATCCACTTATTTTGAAAATGACAGAAGACAATCGAATTCGGGTGTAACAGTTCCGAAACGGGATACACGAGGAACTCCTTCTGATATCAGATCGGCAACTCCACAACGGGATGTCAGGGTGACTCCCGAGAGATCAGCTCCTCAAAGAGAAATTAGAGTGACACCAAAACGAGAACAACAGGTGACTCCACCTCGTCGGGAAATTTCGCCTTCACCTTCGAGGGAAGTAAGGATTTCTCCTCCGGTAAAGGATGTAAAAGAAACACCCCGAGTTGAAAGTAGACAATCATCATCACGAGAAGTAAAGGTGAATGTTTCATCAAAACAATCAAAAGAAAATACAAGGAAAGAAAGTAAAAGATCTTCATTGAAAAATTCAAAAAGTAGCAGGGAAACTTCAACAAATAACACAGGAAGAAGATAGGTACAAGTAGATTGGTTTAGTTAACGCGGAGAGCTGTTTCGACAGCTCTCTTTTTTTGTTTATGATAAAGGGCTAAGTATTCCTGTTCAGTCTGACCCGGCGTAGGGATTAACTCGGCTTTATCCAAACAGTTAAGTGCATGCAAATCCATGAGGGTGCTATACCCTGAGCGACAAATAATTTCTTTTGCCTGTAAAAGTATGCTTGTTAGTTTATCTGTGTCGATGTGAGGCAAGATAGTCAGGTTTTCGTGTGTCTCTTCAAATTGTCCGGAAGTTTTATCAGCGGGTAATCCCTGAATGATGAGTACCCTTTCAGCTGTGTTTTTAAATCTTTTGATCAGTTGTTGTTCAAAAATTGTGCGTTGCGGCTCCGGACCCGAAACAAGTGCAACGGTGTCAAATCTCAAATCGGGAATTATTGGGGATTGAGTTGAAATCTGAGCAAACCGGGAAAGCGGACCGATAAACCGGGCATGGCGGGGCAAAGGATATTTGTGGGATAAATCTCCACTCAGGTTTTCTTCTCCTTCATAATCAGGAATCACACAGTCATCGAACCTGTTGATGAAAAA
>JAQWCZ010000189.1 GCA_028705705.1 Paludibacter sp. | reverse complement strand
ATGGTTATGTTTGGCCTGCCAACCGCGATATCTATTTGCGCTTTGCTGCTGATCTGCTGGTTGACCTCGCCGGTAACCCATTCGCGGGAATTCACGGAAGTCCATTTGATCCTTATTCAGTTAGTGAAAACGAATATTGGTTTTCTACCCGGGATAATGATGCTATCTCTGTGAATGCAAAAGCTGTTCTGAATGGCTCATTTACCAGCGTACGCACAGGTGTTCTTTGGCAAAATGATGATATCCTTGTTACTATCGGAAGTGGTGACCTGGAATTTATGAGTGATACAGAAATCACCCCTGCAAATGTGAAGAATTTCATTAAGCTTACTATCGACGGAAATAATGTATCGTTTACAGCAGCTATCGATGATGCTTCTGCAACTGAAACATTGTTTCGTTTGGATCCCGGTACGCTGCCTGAAAAGAAAACAATTAAAGTAGAGGTTTTAGCTGACCAGATTCAGGATAACAATACAACTATACCTGTATTATATTATTCCAAAACATTTACAACAGGTGATTTTTCTGCACCGCTTGTAAATGCTGAAATTAATAATGAATTGTGTACCAACTTCGATTTACGGGTGACCAGCGATGAAGCAGGTAAAGTGTACTATGCCATGGTGAAGGAACCCCTTCCTGAACATTGGAACGCACAAGCTGTTACTGCTGCTGAAATTCTTTCAGGGGTACGCAATGTAGTTGTGGGTACAACTACCTATACCTATTATTTTAATCACGTTGAAGATCCCGATGAGGTTACTCCTGTATTCGGACAGAATTTAACATCCTTTATCCCGGATGAATTCGGAATCAGCGGATCATTAACTGCATTAGAGCATATTGATGATTTCACCGATGACAATAACGGTGATTCATACCGTATCTATTACTTCTCATTTGATCCGGCTGCCCAGGGTCCTTATAATACTGTTGAAACAGGATTGGGTGACGGACGGGTTTCGGCTGTGGCCAACCTGCCTGTTCAGCTTACGGACTGTCTGGAACCTGACCTTACCTGGTTTTATCAGGAAGAAGAAGAGGCCGAATGGACAGCTTGCGGTGATCCGTTGAGCGATCCGCGTATTAAAAAGGACAGCCCCTGGAAACTTGATTTCGTTGACATCGGATTAGTAGAACCTATCAAACTGGTGAATGAAAATCTTTCCTGGGAAGATGTGGTTACACTCGATGTACGTGAATATCCTTTCGGAGCTGGTAATACCTGGATGCCACATGAAATCGCTTCTATTGAACCGGTTATGGATGGTGAAGAAATTGTGGGTATTACAGTTACCCCACAAAACAATTACCCGTCAGGCGGACGCGTTCGCATTCGTTTGGCCAGTGGTTCCATTGAAGATATGGGCGGTAATGCCATCAATGAAATCATCGAATGTCGGAAAAATATCGAGTTTTACGATGATCCATGGATTGATGTATTTACTGTTGAATCCAAAGCTTTACTGGATAATCATGAATTATTTACTGAACTGAATGGTGTTGTTGCCAAAAGTAATGGTAAAATTACCGTTGAATTTAACAATCCGATATTTACACCTAAACGGAATGAAAGCGTTGACGGTGTTCTGGAACCGATCAGTTTAGATCCTTTGGCTGTCAATTATATAGGCAAATATTTCAAACTGCATGAAGGCGACGAGGTAACTGCTTCAATTACAAGTAACCTGAAACCCGATTTCTTTACATATGAATTGTATGATGCTAATGGTGATCTGATTGCTTACCCGGGAAATGCCGGAGTGAAAAAGATTGTCGCCACTCCTAAGGAAGATTATGCTTCTGAAATCTGGTACTATGTGGAGATTGAAAGTGTACTTCAGGATGAGAACCGCAGGGAGCTGCAATACATTAGCAATAATGATACCTGGATTTGGGACAACAACCTGTTTGTTGACCTGCATGAACTGAATGCACCTTATCCTGCTGGTCCTTTTGCCGGTGATCCACCGTATACTCCGGAAGGAAACAGTGATAAGTATTCTATGATCTTCCGTGCTGAAGATACCGTTGCTCCTCAGTTGCATTTTGTGTTTGAGAAGTTTGATCCGGCCGATTATCCTGCTGGTAGCAGCATTGTTCCATATATTGTTGAGGAAGATAATGCTTTTGTTGACTGTGTAAATGCATTGGGATACGACCCGGATGATGATGATATTTTCGCTCCTGTTGGTGCGATCATTACTGAATGGTCAAAAATGGGAATCGAAGAAAAAGGATATTATATTGAAGAAGACCCCAACGGTTTGCGTCCATACTTCAAAATGTATGAAGTAGGAAGCAATAATCAGCTTACCGAGCTTGATTTCGATGTGGTGGTCTTGAATATCTTTGAGCCCAATGCCACAGGACCTGCTCCTTACGAAGTAGATGCTGTTTGGTTTGGCTTTGTACCGTTTAACGATCTGGCTGAAGGGAAAACCTATGCCATGAGATTTAATCCTACGTATGTAGCTGAAGGTTCCCCACTGGGAGAAAAACCTGTATTTATTGACGATAATGGTAACCCACTGGCTGTCAATACTTACGTAGAGTTCAATACCTGTATAGAACCTGATGGCTGTCTTGAAGCTGCTCTATCCATGGATATTACCAATTTCTGTGGCAAAGGCGTTGCTGATGAAGATTTTGAACCATCAGTTACAGTAACTTTTGATCAGGCATATAAGTTGAACACCGCTGCAACTACGCTGTTCACCTTGTGGCAGGGAACCACTGCAGTGGCTACTATCACAACGGATGATGATTTTAACGCTGTTAGCCCTACTGAATTTGTTATACCGTTTGATGCCTGGGGAGTTACGCTGGATGAAAATGTTCAGTACAGAATAGAACTTCACGATGAAGCCTTTGTTTCATTGGTTGGTGAATTTGCCCTCTGTGATGATGCTGATATTTCATTCTGGACTCCTGATGAGAGTGCTCCGGAAGCTATAGCCTACAGTCCTGATATCGACCATTTAGTACTAGGTACTGATAATCCTGCCAGTGCAACAGCTATTAATGTAAGAAATCCCGGCAAATTGAGTATTACCTGGGGTGAAGATGTTGTTTTGCAACCTGGCATGAAAATCGAGCTTAGGGATAACGGCAATACGCTGAAGTATACCTTTATTGCAGGTACTCATGGAACATTTAATGCTTCTACCAATACCTGGAGTGCTGATATTCCAAAAGATATTCTGGATGCTGATTCTCATTACCATGTGGAGGTTGTAGAAGGATTTGTTAAGGACTGTCAGGGTAACCTGTCAGCAAATATTTCCGGAAGAGGAGACCGCATTGATCCTTTAGATTCACCATTTTTAGACGATGGTTCTGCTAACTGGACATTTGCTACCGCTGCTATTGCGGCACCTGAAGTGATTGCCTGGACTCCGAATTGCATTCTGGAACCTGGTGCTCAAAATACACAGGCTATTGCCGGCACCAATAATGTAAAAGTGAATAAGATTACCCTGACACTGGATCAGGGAGTGAATAAAGTTCCCGGAAAAAAATTGATCCTGAAACAAACGGGTGCATCTACCGACCTCTTGGTCATTGATGTGAATGATATGGTTTCTAACCCTGCACGTACAGTATGGACTTATACTCCTGCAACCGAATTGTTGTTGACCATGGATACACCATACAGGATGCGTCTGGAACCAGGTGCTTTCGTGGCCAGTTTCCCGGAAGGATCTACGTTAGCTACTCCTTCCTATTTAGGAGCCGATTTCTTCAATTGCTCTGATCCTTCTTTCAACAATACATTCCAGTTCTCAGATATTACTGCTCCAACAGTAACTATCTGGCCGAATAATGGAAATGAGCATGTCCCATTTAATGCACATGGTTATGTGAAATTCTCAGAAACCATGATCGCTAAAAACGGAGGCGCTCCTTTGGTATTGACCCAGAGCAACATCAAAAACTGGATTAAAGTACTCAAAGAAGACGCTCCTGATGCAGGTACATATACAGCATTGGAACCTCATGAGTATGTATGTGAGTTTATCAATCTGGAACGTACCCATGTACGGGTTACCTTCCTGGATGAAGATGCTCCTGCTATTGATGGTGTTACAGCTAATATGGTGGACGAATGGAAGTATCAGATTGTTGTAAACACTACGGGTGACAACGGTGCTTATCTGCAGGACAACGTCGGTAATTACCTGGGTGGCAGTCAAGCTGCAGTTAAAACTTCTACCTTTACTACAGAAGACATTACTGCACCAGTGTTTTATGCAACCACCTGTGATGTTACCGATAAGAGTGTGGAAATTAATTTCACTCCTTGGTTTAACGAAGATCCTTACGGAAACGGACGGGATTATCCTGCAGAAGCTGGTAAGGTTTACTATGTTGTTCGTCCTGCCGGTACCAATGTAACTGCAGCGCAGCTTTTTGGAAAAGTATGGCCTGACGTTAAAGAGATTAACGTTCCTGCCAGCGGAGCTACAGTAACCTGGAACATGGCATCTGAAGTGAATTTTGCATCAGGGTATAACTATAGTGTATATGCTGTAATGCAGGATGATGAAGAGAACATATTTGTTGGTCCTAATTTTGGAAATGCATGGCCAACCACTGAACCCGTATTTGTTCAGGCTGGTGATACCGCTCCTGCTAAGGGT
>JAQWCZ010000188.1 GCA_028705705.1 Paludibacter sp. | reverse complement strand
AAATCAACATTGGCATTTCTCCTGTGGTTGATCAGATTTTTCTTTTGTTTCTCGTCCATCTGCAATACTTGTTCGACCACTGGCATCATCACAAACAAAGCCACATTCATTGAAATAGCAGGTATCATGATGTCGATCAAACTGACCGGGCGAACTCTGCCGGCTTTTATTTCTGTCTGAAGTTCATCGTTCAGTGCCGCAAAAAGCTTCTCAGGTAATTTCCGTAATTTTTCCCGTAACAGTGCTACTTGTTCGGGTCTTCGTGATAACTCCCTGATTATTAAAAGTGGAATCTGAGGATTATGCTCCAGTAGGGCAAAGTGAGAGGTGATTAAGTGGCGGATTTTATCTTCAAACCCCATTGATTTAACCCCTTCAACATTAAATAATTGTTGAAAGAATAGTCTGAACTTTAGCTCGAAGATTGTATTGAAGAGATTTTCCTTTGTGCGGAAATAATAATGAATGAGTGCCTGATTACAACCAACTTCTTTTGCAATCTGTGTGGTGGACGTAGCCTCAAATCCTTTTTCAAGAAACAGTTTCTCTGCCGCTTCAAGAATAGCTTGTTCTGTGGGTTGATTTAATTTTTCTTCTGTCATTAATACTTGTGTTTAATAAGAAAATTTAATAAGTCTATTAATTAAACGCAAAGAAAATTATTTTATTTGAAATAAACAAAATATCCTGAAAAAAATAAATGATTTGTAAGTTCAATTGATAAATTCACAATGTGTTTAATACATTGTTGTGAATATTCTCAGTGTAAATGAAAGATGAAAACTTAGTTGTTTTATATAGCAATATTTTATGTAAAACTGTAAGCGGTTATTTGTTGATAAACAACACTAAGTAAACCTGCAAAGATGATTGCCACCAGGCATATTATTAAGCTGATGCGTGCGGGAATATCACTTGTAATCCGTTCGATGGGTTCATCTGACTTTTGTAAGAACATGGCTTTCACAATCAGTAAATAATAGTACAGGGAAATAATCGTATTGAGCAATGCGATGAATACCAACACGTAAAAACCTTGTTCGGCCGCTGCCGCAAAAATGAAAAACTTACTGAAAAAACCGGCAAAAGGAGGTATACCTGCTAGTGAAAATAAGGCAAACATCATGATTGCACTTAATTTAGGATTGGTTTGATATAAACCGTTGTAGTCTTTGATTGCTACTTTGCCTGTATTGTTTTCGATGATAGTAATAACTCCGAATATTGCCAGGTTTGAAAACAGATATACTAACATATAGTACACCAGTGCACTCATACCAGTCGTACTTGCACTAATCACGCCCAACATCAGGTAGCCAGCCTGTGAAATTGATGAAAATGCCATGAAGCGTTTGATATTTTGCTGACGGATCGCAAAAATATTGGCAAGCGTAATGCTGATTATTATCAAACCGTAAAGAATCGATTGCCACTCTTCAATCAGATTCCCAAAAACCCTGTTAAACAGGGTGAAAAGTACAAATACTGCTGCTCCTTTCGATATCACAGAAAGATAAGCGGTTACGGGTGTTGGTGCGCCTTCATAAACATCAGGCGTCCATAAATGGAAAGGTACCAATGAAATTTTGAAAAACAAACCTACGGCAAAAAACACAAAAGACATGATTTGCAAGGAACTTGCAGTAATTAAGGGTGATAAATCGTCGAAATAAAGCGTACCTGTTGTTCCGTAAATCATGGAGATACCATAGAGCGAAATACCCGATGCAAATACGGAAGAAAGAATGAATTTGGCTCCTGCTTCGGCCGATTTATGCTGGTATTTGTTAAATGCAACTAAGGTAGCCATCGGTATAGAAGCCATCTCGATGCCGATAAAGAACAATAGAAAATGACCTGCCGATAACATCATATAAAGTCCGAACAAGGTACTCAATGTGATGAAATAAAATTCTCCCCGCCGAATCAGGCTATCTTTATTATTCAACCATTTGTTGGCTTGCAGAAACACAATGATTGTTCCGATGTTCAGGATAGTCTTCACATAGGTATGCATGGGAAAATACTGATACATGCCGCCTGCTACTTCGAAGGCATCACGTGGAAAAGCATTCAGCAAAGTATGTATTGTGAGTAGGACAATAGCTAAAGGTTGAATATATCGCCCTCTCCTGATTGAAACACTTATGTCGAAAGTCAATAGAATCACCATCACCACCAACAGTGACAGTTCATCGTGCAATTGTAAAAAGACTGAATAATTCATATGCTGAAGTAAAAACTTGTTCGTAAAAACTTATAAAGCAGCCATTAACTTACCTACAATAGGCATGATGCTGTTTTGTATCATGTCCGAAATCCACAAAGGCAACGACCCGAGAGCAACAATCGCGATAATGAGCGTTACCACAGAAATACGTTCCCACCAGGTAGCATCGCTCAATGTCTCGTGTTGCGGATTTTGTACTTTCCCATACAGAATTTTTCCAACTACGCGCAGGATATAAACCGCGGTTATCACAATGGAAGTAACTGCCACAATCGTTAGAATCCGGTGCAATGTGCCACTTTCCTGGAATGCGCCGACAAAAATTGTCATTTCCGCCACAAAGCCGCTCAATCCGGGCAATCCGAGCGAAGCCAACCCGGCAATCACATAACTTACACCCAGAAACGGCATTATTTTCATCAATCCACCCATTTCAGTAATCAGTCGGGTATGTGTCCGTCCATAAATCATCCCGATAAGGGCAAAGAACAAAGCTGTCATCAATCCATGCGACAACATTTGCATCACTGCGCCTGTCATAGCTGTTTCGTTCATCATCAGGATAGCGAAAAGCACCAAACCACAATGACTCACCGAAGAATAGGCGTTGATATATTTCAGGTCGGTTTGTACAACAGCCGAGAATGCTCCGTAGATCACGCTTATTCCTGTAAGTATCAAAAATATCCAGGCTTGTTCATGTGCCGCTTCAGGCATCAGATAGATGGCTACCCTAAACGCGCCATAACCGCCTAATTTCATCAATACGCCGGCATGAAGCATCGATACGGCAGTAGGTGCGGAGGCGTGTCCGTCGGGCGACCAGGTATGAAAAGGGAATAGTGCACCGAGCACTCCGAATCCCATAAATGTGAGGGGGAAAAGGTAGCGTTGTACTTCAACAGGGATATGCCTTTGTGCTATTTCAAGCAGATTCATGGTATCGCCACCCGAGAAATAATAAATCCCAAGTATGCTTAAGAGCAACAAGGCTGACCCTCCCATCAACATCAGGGTTAGTTTCATTGCTGAATACTCTTTTCGTCCTGTTCCCCAAATACCTATGAGCAAATACATGGGTATCAGCGCAATTTCGTAAAACATGAACATGCTGAATAAGTCTATGGAGATAAAAAAGCCATAAACACCTGAAGATAAAAGGAAAAACCACAGAAAGAATTCTTTCGGAAGCGGCTCGATACGCCAGGAAGCAAAAACGCCAGTAAATACGATAATGGAAGTAAGTATAAGCATGGCTACCGATACGCCATCCACGCCAACGGAATAGTAAATATTAAAAGGAGCATACCACAACACGTCAGCTCTGAAAAGCATCAGGCTGTCGTTACCCATTGCTCTTTCATGCAGATACAGGTAAGTGAGTATCCCGGAAAGAATGAATAAAAGTGTGGCTCCTGTTGCCGCTATCAGATTGATTTGCTTCCTGTTGCGGGCGAAATATAGCGCTAGCAGCGTCAGCAAAGGGATAATAACGAATATTGACAAGAAATTCATAAGTTCAATATTTTAAGCGTACTGTGTTTAAATAAAAATGACAATTGCTGCAATAATCAGTGTTCCGAGTAAAATAACGAAAGCATAATGTTGTACCTTCCCACTTTGGAATCCTTTAGTTTTCAAAGAAATCCATTGGGTTACAGAAGCTAACCCGTTCATCGTACCATCAATAATATGCCGGTCGAACCATGCAGCAGGAGTGGATATCCGTTTAAAGATTATTTTTTTCGTAATAAACAAATACAGTTCATCAATATAAAAACGATGATAAGCAGCCCGGTATGTTTTACTAAATTTACGGGCAACAGCAGCAGGAACATCATTTTCCTTCCAATACAACCAGGTCGCCAGACCGATGCCTGTCAATGCCACAAAAACACTTATTATCGCAATGGTTGGGTCGATGTGTATGTGATAATAAGCGCCATCACTTGACACAAACTTTCCGAAAGGTATAAAACCGGCAAAAATAGTTACCACCGCTAAAAACACCAAGGGCAAAGTCATGGCAACAGGCGATTCGTGTGGTGTATGTCCGTTTGTGGTTTGATATGCTTTTCCGTGGAAAATGCGGTAATACAAGCGGAACATGTAAAAAGCGGTAAGTCCGGCTGTAAACGTCATTATTACTCCTAGTCCCGGGCTAAAGTGCATCGTGGCTGCAAGAATTTCATCTTTACTGAAAAATCCCGAAAAAGGTGGAATTCCTGCTATGGCCAGACAGGCTATGAGGAATGTCCAGCGAGTGACAGGCAGATATTTTTTCAAACCTCCCATTTGTGTCATTTCATTGCTGTGTACCTTCAGGCCGGCGAAACTACCTAAATGCTCTTTAATCGTTAGCATGTCCAATAAAGCTTGCGTTGGATGCTGATGGAATCCGTCTCCCGCGTTAATTACCCGCG
>JAQWCZ010000187.1 GCA_028705705.1 Paludibacter sp. | reverse complement strand
AAAGTCTGGTTGTAGCCGGAAAAGGCTTCCTGAAAGAAACCTTTGATTATTATGCCGAAAGATTCAGAAGAGGTGCCATCCCCAAACCCCCACACTGGGGAGGATACCGCGTGAAACCCACTTCCATCGAATTCTGGCAGGGTCGTCCCAATCGCTTACATGATCGGTTGCTGTATACCATACAGGAGGACGGGGAGTGGAAGATAGAGCGGTTGCAGCCGTAATCATTTTAAACTTGATAATAACAAACGATTACAGCAGAAGAGACCTGTCAGGTTTTTAAAACCTGACAGGTCTGGGATAAAAAATCAATAACCAAAAACGTGCGGAAGACAGGAAAAAACAGCAGGATATTTTTTGCATGAAAAAATATTTATCTTTGCGTCACAATTACACTAATTAAATTATGACTACACTTGAATTTGTTGGGGCAACAGCTTCTCTGCTATCTATATTGAATCAGTTTCCACAGGCTATCAAAGTGTTTCGCACCAAGGATACACATAGTATATCTTTGCTTATGTACTGTATTGTTGTGGTCTGCATTTCCATGTGGCTGGTTTATGGATTGATGCTCAAAGATGGTCCACTTATTTGGGCAAATGCCATTTCATTAATACCCATCGTTTACATTTTCATCATAAAGGTGAGCAATACGATACGGAAGATAGATAAATTTACAATCTGAAGCTAAACTCTGAAATCAAATCGCTCCGACCTGTTTTTTTCATAGATATCCCGGTCGAAAGAATAATAACGGGCAGGTTTATGAGAAACACCTGTTTGAATCTCGTCTAACTGGATGAGGTAAGGCATTTTGTTAATTTTCCTTCTGAAATTTCTTTTGTCATAAGTTGTGTTGAATACAACTTCATAGACATTTTGCATCTGAGTGAGTGTGAATTTATCAGGAAGTAGTTCGAAAATTAATGGTTCGTGTAAAAGATCATAACGAAGTTTTTTCAATGCTTCATCAAATATCTCGTTGTGATCAAACATGAGCTCGCTAATCTCATACGCATTAATCCATTTGGCAACATCAATCAATTTAGAATTGTCAATGCTGGCAATATTAATCAATGAATAAAATCCAACTGTCAGAACACGATCATCTAAAAGCCTTGGTTTTACCCATTCAAAGTCCTGTGGTCTTCTTCTCAGTCGGTCAGGATCACTAAAAATCCAAAATTGTTTTACAAAAATACCGTCTAATCCAGTTTGTTCTCTTAGTATCCTTGCTGCAGTAGCATTGACGTCTTCATTTCTTCGAACATGGTTTCCCGGTAATTTCCATTCTTCAATAATTTCATTATTAAAAGGTACTTGTTCCTTGCGGACCAATACAGAAAGTTCGTTTTCATAATAACCAAAAATGACACAATCGACTGAAATAGTTGCTAAAATCTCGTTTCTCTCCATTGAACTTTATAATTACTTTTTCTAAAGATGTTGCTTAAAATGCCACAAAGATAGTTAATATAATGATACACCACAAGGAAAAGTGTCTTTTTAACACATTGCTCAATTAACTGATAAACAGATAAATAAATATTTTTTAGAATGCTTAGTGTAAAAAAAACACATAAAATGTTTGGAGGCTAAAAAAAAACCTATATATTTGCACCGTTATGCTTATTGTTTAAATGACACTTATAAGTGTATGTTGAATCTTAAATCACACAATTGATATGAACAAAGCACGTATTATCAGGCTTATGGTTTTAGTTTGCTGGGTTGTTTTGTTTTCTTGTTCCGTGAAATACAATGACACGATAGATCAGAAAGTAGAAAACTTGCTTGAAGAAATGACCCTCGAAGAAAAGGTAGGTCAGATGGCTCAGATTACGTTAGATGTTATCGGTAAAGGTGATGACCGCTATAATAGTTACGAACCTTTTTTGATAGATACTGCAATGCTTCGTAAAGCGATAGTAGCGTATCATGTCGGTTCTATATTAAACACCACCAATAATTATGCGCTTTCTCCTGACAAATGGAATGAAATTATTGGTTTCATTCAACAGGTTGCCATGGAGGAATCCCGGTTGAAAATCCCGGTTGTTTATGGGATTGATGCAATCCATGGTGTTACCTATACTGACGGAGCTACTATTTTCCCTCAACAAATAACACTGGCAGCCACATTTAATCCTGTTCATGCTTACAATATGGCCAGGGTAGCTGCCTATGAAACGAGAGCTAGCGGGATTCCCTGGAATTTTTCTCCTGTGTTAGATCTCGGGGCAGATCCCCGTTTTTCCAGGCAATTTGAAGGCTTTGGAGAAGATCCTTACCTGATTGGGATGATGGGTGAACAAATGATGCTGGGTTATGAGGGAATAACCGATAGTATTAGTAGTCCATATAAAGTAGCAACTTGTGTAAAACACTTTTTAGGCTATT
The DNA here is from genome assembly GCA_028705705.1 of Paludibacter sp. Taxonomy (GTDB): domain Bacteria; phylum Bacteroidota; class Bacteroidia; order Bacteroidales; family Paludibacteraceae; genus Paludibacter. The sequence goes on along the minus strand of JAQWCZ010000187.1, from coordinate 2,269 downwards.
CTGTTCCTGCTTCCGGAAAAGATCGTACACCGGCATATATTCCAGAGAACATGCTGCGTGAATATCATTTGGAACCATTTAAAAAAGCAATTGCTGCGGGAACGGAATCAGTAATGATTAATTCAGGAATCATCAATGGCGTATCCTCGCATGCAAGTTACGAGCTAATTACAAAAATACTCAAGGAAGAGCTTGGATTTGAAGGTGTTGTGGTAAGCGATTGGATGGATATTATAAATCTGCATACCCGTGATAAAATTGCCATTGACAATAAAGAAGCTGTTAAACTGGCTGTAAATGCCGGAATTGATATGTCTATGATTCCTTATGAATATGAGCAGTTTTGTAAGGATCTTATTGCTTTGGTGAAAGAAGGGGAAGTCAAAGAAAGCAGGGTTGATGATGCTGTACGGAGGATATTGAAAATGAAAATGAAACTAGGGTTGTGGGAAAATCCTGTAACAAAAATTGAGGATTATCCTGAATTTGCTTCGGAAAAATCATCACAGGAGGCGTATGATGCAGCGGCAGAAGCAATTACGCTGTTGAAAAATGAAAATCAGATTTTACCATTATCAAAATCGGCAAGCGTCCTCGTTACCGGACCAAATGCCAATAGCATGAGGGTATTGAATGGAGGATGGTCGTATTCCTGGCGGGTAGAAAAAACAGATCGGTACGCACAACAGTACAATACCATTCTTGAAGCAATCCAACATGAAATTGGTGAGGTAAACGTACAATATGTTCCAGGTGTAAGTTATGTGGAGACGGGAAATTATTATGAAGACAAGGAAGATCGTTTCGAAGAAGCCATACGGCAGGCTAAAAAGGTGGATGTTGTGATTCTTTGTCTGGGAGAAAATAGTTATTCTGAAAAACCGGGTGATTTAAATGATTTGACGCTCAGTCGTAATCAATTGAATTTAGCAAAAGAAATTACAAAAGCAGGCAAACCTGTTATTCTGGTGCTAAATGAAGGAAGACCCCGCTGTATAAGAGAAATAGAACCATCGATGGCCGCAGTTGTACAGATATATTTCCCGGGAAATTACGGAGGAGATGCCTTGGCTGATATCCTATTCGGAGATGTGAATCCTTCCGGGAAGTTACCTTATACGTATCCTTCTTATCCGAACTCGTTGGTTACCTATTATCATAAATCGGCTGAAGAGCAAAAAAGAGCTGAAGGAGCATATATATATGAATCAGACTATAATCCACAGTATGAGTTTGGTTATGGACTCAGTTATACGAATTTTGAATACAGTAACTTACGAATATCATCAAAGACGATTACCGGCAACAAAACGGTTGAAATATTTGTTGATATAACAAATTCCGGATCGCGTTCCGGAAAAGAAGTTGTGATATTGTACACCTCGGATTTGTATGCAAGTATTACTCCGGATGTAAAACGTTTAAGGCGATTTACTAAAATTGAACTGGATCCCGGACAGAAAAAAACAGTAAAGTTTGAGTTAAATGCGCGTGACCTTGCTTTTGTAACCCCGGATGGGAAGTGGCTCACGGAACCTGGTGATTTTGAAATTAAAACCGGATCACTGAAGCAAGTAATAAAGTATGAGTAATTAACCAATAAATTATAATCAATGAAAATCACGAAAAACAAACAAAAAACCGGGGCAATTTTATCGGGCGGCAAATATCTGCTGCGGCTTGCCCTGATTCTGCTGTTGGTTGTTCCTATGCGCTTATCGGCTCAGAAGATTACGCTGACAGGGGTAGTGGTTGATGCTGCTAATGATCCCATTATTGGCGCAAACATCCTGATAAAAGGAAGTACATCAGGAACCATTACCGACTTCAATGGGGCTTTCTCGATAGACGTTGCAGTCAGCGATGTCCTCGTGATTAGCTATATTGGGATGAATCCGCAGGAAGTAACTGTAGAAAGTTCCAGAAATATCAGGGTGGTGTTAATTGAAGATACGAAAACACTGGAAGAGGTGGTTGTTATTGGCTATGGAACACAAAAGAAGAAAGACCTGACAACTGCTGTTTCGTCTGTCTCAGGAGAGGAAATTACTGAACGACCCATTATTTCCGCTGTACAGGCATTGCAGGGGAAAGCTGCTGGGGTACAGGTTATTCAACCTTCCGGAAAGCCCGGGGCCGGATTGTCTATCCGCGTCCGTGGATTATCAGGCAATCCTGCGACTACTCCTGTAAAAACAGATCTTAATTTTGATTTTAAGCTGCTTACCGTACTATCGCCAAATAGCTTACCTGTAGTATTATTTTTCCC
>JAQWCZ010000186.1 GCA_028705705.1 Paludibacter sp. | reverse complement strand
AAATAAATATTACTTTTGCACCCGCCTTTGAGGAACAAAGGTTAACAGGATGACTCAGTAGCTCAGTTGGTAGAGCACATCCCTTTTAAGGATGGGGTCCTGGGTTCGAGCCCCAGCTGGGTCACTTTTCACAAAAACAAAAGAAAGCAAAAGCGTACTCCCATTGGATTTGGTCTGATTATGGTTAGACTTATCCAGAATATTTTTTCAAGAAAATGCTTAAATCAGTGTTGCAGAGTAAATTGGTATTCTGAAACATAATTTGGCCCAAATTCGAGCATAATTGTGCAATTTATAATAATTTAGCAACCCACGAGTACGATCAACTATCTACAGGTAGCAATTGGGATAACAACATCAATATGTAATATACAGTGAAATATGGTAAAGGAAATATTGATCCCACCCGATTAATTGGTTTTATGACTGTCCCATAGTTCCCAACCATTTATATTTGCCATGATAAATATAAAGAAGCAATCACTCAAATAATGAATGCAAAAGAAAAATTTTATAAATAAATATGAACAAACATTTTATACAATTTACTGTCTGTTTATTAATATCTGTTGGATTTTTAAGTAATGTACAAGCCGCCGATATCAAAAACGACACAGCATTGAATGTATTTCACGACTTGAATGTAGAAAATATTGAAATCGAAGTCTCATTTAATAACGGGAGACAAATTGTAAATACAGAAGATTTTATCTTTAATGGAACATACTATGAATGGTACGATAAGGTATTGAATTTTGAGATACTTAAAAAAGAGGGTGGATACCTGATCACTCCAACAATAACATCAACTTCTGCTTTGCACTGCGATTACATTAAAATTATTTTCAGATATAAAGCAGACAAAACACTACAAAACAGCATGATATTTTCTTATGGAAGTAACGTGTTTGAAATGGGATTCGAAACATATATGACAGAATATCTGAAACCACGAAACTCAAACAGAGGTGGAACGCATTGTGGTATATACCATAGCTCACGGGAAAATTGTGTTTTCCTTGGCGTAGTAATACCATTAAAAAACAAACAAACCTTCAAAATCACCCCGGTCGATAAAAGAAGAGCAAAATTCGAAACAACAACGCATTTCTTGAAAAGCCATGCAAATAGCAGAGAATTGGCAGGAGAACAATTTTGGTTCTGTACATCTAAGAATCCTATGGAAGCATTCACTACATATGCAGATTTCGTACCACTTATGCCCGAAGAAGAACTTGCACCGCAACTCATAGGATGGAATAGTTGGGAGTGCTATTTAGATGCTATAACTGAAAACGACATATTGGAAAACGTAGAAAATATCTCAAAAGACCCCGTGTTAAGAAACAAAATCGAAAGTATTGTTATTGACGACGGATGGCAACATCGTTGGGGGGAATGGTTCCCCAACTACAGATTTTCAAATGGCATGGACCTTCTCGCGGATAAAATTAAAAGCGCTGGATTTATACCTGGTATCTGGATACACGGACCGCAATATCAAGATCGTTCTTATCCCTCGTTAACACGTCCTGATTTATTTTTACAAGCAGGTCGTACAAAGGTAATGGATCCTACGCATCCTGAAGGAGCCAAAGAAATCTATGAAACTTTCAAACGCTTATACGACTGGGGATATCGAATATTTAAAGTCGACTATGTTTCTGATTATATTCAGGTGGAAAGTGGTTTTTACGACAAAGATGCAGGTGTTTATGATGCAATTCGCCAACTGTTTGATATCATTCGCTCTGCAGTAGGCGAAGAAAGTCACATTATTGGTTGTGGTTTTCCCGCCGGCGTGGGACCAGGGTATGTGAATTCTTCGCGGGTTGGGGTAGATATACACAGTCACTGGAACAATGTTAAGTGGGTTTGCGAGTTTTTACAAGTCAGCTATTGGCAGAACGGCAGACTATATCGTGTCGACCCTGATTTCATCACGGTAAGAGGGCGTGAAACAGCCGAAGTATCAGAAGTATATTCGCCTGTGGAATACACAATTGAGCGTGTATGGAATGCAGGGGAATACCTGACATTTGACGAGGCGCAAACATGGGCGAGGATTGTCAAGTTTTACGGTGGTAACCTTTTTCTTTCCGATCAGATTTCAAAGCTGAATGAAAGAGGGAAAACACTAATTGTTGAAAATCTTGAAACACTCGGCACCTCTGCCAAACCAATTGATCTTGGCGAAAACAGGAATGCAAGTATTTGGTATCATTACGAAACGAATACTTTGTTGGTGATAAATTTTGAAGATGACGACAGAATCATGGAAATAGATGTAAGTAAATACGGGATTGCAATTCCAGGTTCAATATCTTCCCCGGAAGATGTGGTTTTAAAACAGGGTATCATAAAAGCTACATTGAGAAAACATCAAAGTGCAGTTATCAAAATGCTCTAAAATCCTGTTTGTATGAGTTAAACATGACCTTCAACTAAATAAAAGTACAAACGAATATTAAAGAACTCTTTAGTGGCAATAATAATTTAAATAAACAGTTTGATTATCCCTTCCTGCCACTTTGGAAAAATAAAACCAGACAGTAGAGTCATAATTTATTAGTGGACACTAGTGAAATAAATTTATATAAAAATAAGCCGTATTTTTACAAAATGAAGAACTACTTAATAATCATATTGTTAATCACATTCAGCATAAATTCAATCGCACAGCCAGTTTTCAGTACTTTCGAATTAAGGTATTTCACCAGTGATCCGAAAGCCAATGGCGAAACCGATTTTAAGGGCGAAACAGAATGGCTGGACACCGAAGGGAGGGTTGCCTTTTTAAAGGATTATGCAAATTATGCTTCTCTTTTTTTTGGTAATCCGGACCTGGATAAAAAAATAGTTTCAGACGATGAAATCAATCAGTTAATAAGGAAAATAAAACCTCAGCCAGCAACCAACATCCGCAGAACAATCCTTTTAAACGGCTGGAAAAGTTACGGGTATAGACATGGGCAGGACCAACAGAGGCAGCAGGCATTAAAAAAATGGGGAAACCTTACTGGTGTGCACATTGCCAACGGAAAACTTGAACTGGACCAAACTACAATAGAAAAAAAGTTTGAGCCAATTACCTGGCGGTTCAAACTGAAAGGAAAAATAAAGCTTTTCCCCGGCAGCAAGGGTACGCTTAAATTGACCGGAAATGGTAAAACGGCGGTTTTAATGGATTTTAGCAGTCAGCAACTGAAACAGGAAGAGACGGAATTTATAATTGAGGGTGACCTGACAAAAAACAGGTTTAACAGGTATATTGATGGTAAACTGATCCCCGACTTTACTTTAATGGCTGATACTTCTGTAACCTCCATTTCTGCCTTTTCTGTTTCCTCAACCGGAAAATGTTTTCTCGATGACCTTTGCCTTTTTAGTCACACCCCCCGGGAAAATGCAAACTACCCACACATTTCCAGTGTGTTGCTCGATGAAAATTTTGAGGTTAAACCAGCTGCAGATGGATGGCAGTCCTTCGATTTTGATGACAGCCACTGGAAAGAGGCAGATCTGCCCGCAGTGCACGGCGGACTTCGCGAAAAAGAAGAATTCTTCTATTTGAGAAAAAAAATTTTTGTCGACGATTTTGAACAGGCATTTTTGCAAATGGAAACACTCGATCCGGGAGGTGAAGTTTGGGTAAACAATCAAGTAGTGGCAGTTGTCAACAACCGGCACCCACAGGAAATTGAAATTACAAAATTTCTTAAAAAGGGTCAGGAAAATATTATTGCAGTGAAAGTTAATCCTTACAAATTAAGTTTTCCGATGGGCCACACACCTACAGACCATCATATCGGCTGGTTTTTAGGGAGAACAAAACTGCTTCTGACTTCTAAATGCAGGATAAAAGAGATGAAAGTGTTCACGCAGAAACTGGGAAAGGAAGCTTTTCAGTCTCATAACGTCACTTTTCAATACCCCGGCCGGCACTTCTTTGAAGGAAGTGTGGAAATAAATTATTATCCCTGGTTTCCGGAAGAAGGAGAACTGGTTGCATCCTTTACCCGAAACGTAAAAATCCGTCCCAGCATAGAGGATGAATTCCAGTTCAAATTTTCTGTTCCTGCTCCTCAGCCCTGGAGCCCCGGTTCGCCCCGCTTGTATAAAGTGGAGGTTATTTTAAAAGACAAAGAGGGAAAGGCGGTTGATGACTATATAATTACAACAGGAATCAGAACAGTAACACAGGCAAACGGTCATATGTACATCAACGGAAAACCCGAAATGCTCAATGGCGCACAAATCATGGGACTTCGCACCCCAATAGAAACAATTGCAAAGCACAACCGTTGTGCACCACCGGAGACGGTGGCTGAAGAGATGCTTATGATTAAAAAGATGGATGCCAATCTGCTGAGAGTGCATGTGCATGCCGAAAAAGACACTGCAGATGGGATAAACGATCCGCGGTATGCCGAGTTTGCAGACCAAATGGGGATTTACCTTATTTGGTCAACAGCAGCATTTATACGTGAAGGGGAAGGCTGGAATATTGATTTTGAAGGTTATCCCAAATTTATGAAACAGGTAATTATCACCCAAGTATTGTTATCTGGGAAGCGTCCAATCATCCCAACCGGTTTAAACTCCATGACATTGACGAAACCCATGAATTTGTGAAAAGGGTATACCAAAAGCTTTCAGAAACAGATCAGAGCC
>JAQWCZ010000185.1 GCA_028705705.1 Paludibacter sp. | reverse complement strand
GTAAATTTGTACCACCTATAAAAGTAATTTTCTTTGCAAATTTTGAAGTTGCCAGAAAATTTAAAATCATCAGTTGAATATATTCTTTTACGATATACTTTTTATGTGCCGGGTTTTCTCTGATTTGAGGTGGAAAATAATTTTGTATTTGTTCTAAGTTTAGCATAGATCGTGCGTTTTTAAAAGTAAATTTACTCTGTTTCTTAATGTTTTTGACTGAAATCTTTCTGTAAATTCGTTTAAACGCTCAACGTTCAAATCTTCTTGCATAAATTCTTCATCGAAACGTAATTCTATGATTTCTTGTTCGCTATTGTACTGTGGATAAAGATACAACAAGTCTAAGATTGCTTTTTCGGGCGTAGCAAATATCAAACTATGTTTATTTAAAAATGTTTTTTGTTCATTACCGAATATCAACTCGGGTAAAATTTGTTGATATGAAAATGAGCCAAAAGGATTCTCGAAATTTGCCTTTTTCAACGAACTCACAGCGGTTGTCTGCACGATTGCTTCGGGAATAATACCGTAAAATGCCAGTGCAGCATGTAAACTGATATACGAAGGTGAATAAATTTTGTTCGATACAAAATGCTGAATATTTGGTGTGCTCAAATAGTCAGGAAAGCTATACCACGAATTACGCAGTTTTACAAGCAAGTTTTGCTTTGTCCAACGCGTGAGATTGTTATTGTCAAAACCGGGTTGCCAGGCATAAACTTGATTGACATTGAAACATACCAAGTCGTGAAATTGATTTCTAAATTGCCAAAAGTTCATTTTTATTCGCTTCTAATTTTCTGCAAAAATACAGAAAAACAGAATTAAAAGCAAATTTTACTCAAAAATGTTCATTTTTGTCATACGCCTGCTCATGCACACTCGATACGGCTCTTCCCGATGGGTCGTTCATTTTCTTGAAGGCTTCGTCCCACTCCAATGCTATCGGGGTGGAGCAGGCCACGGATGGTACCGAAGGCACGCATGCGGCGGCGGAATCCGAACCGAAATGTTCGTGGAAAATCGTGCGGTAGTAGTATTCCTCTTTGTTCATCGGGGGATGAATGGGGAAGGTTTCGTTGACTTTGGCCATCATCTCGTCGGTCACCTTTTCTGCTGTCAGGGCTTTCAGGGTGTCAATCCAGCTGTAGCCCACGCCGTCGGAGAACTGCTCTTTTTGTCGCCAGGCAACGCTCTCGGGCAGGTAGTCCTCGAAGGCTTTGCGCAACACCCATTTTTCCATCTTGCCCTTGCCGGCCATTTTGTCTGTCGGGTTCAGGCGCATGGCAACATCCATGAATTCTTTGTCGAGGAAAGGTACGCGTCCTTCTACACCCCAGGCTGCCAGCGATTTGTTGGCGCGAAGACAGTCGTACTGATGCAGTTTGCTGAGTTTACGCACGGTTTCCTTGTGGAATTCTTCGGCATTGGGCGCTTTGTGGAAATAGAGGTAACCACCGAAAATCTCATCGGCTCCTTCGCCGGAAAGCACCATTTTCACGCCCATCGATTTGATGACGCGGGCGAGGAGGTACATGGGCGTACTGGCACGGATGGTAGTGACATCGTAAGTCTCGATGTGGTAAATCACGTCGCGGATGGCATCTAATCCTTCCTGCACGGTGAAGTTGATTTCGTGGTGCACGGTGCCGATGTGTTCTGCTACTTTGCGGGCGGCGGCTAAGTCGGGCGAACCGACCAGTCCCACGGCGAAGGAGTGGAGCTGCGGCCACCAGGCTTCTTCCTTGTTTCCTGATTCGATGCGGCGGGGCGCGAATTTCTTGGCTACGGCTGAAATGATGGAGGAGTCTAATCCGCCGGACAACAATACGCCATAGGGCACGTCGGCCATGAGCTGGCGTTCCACGGCATCTTCCAGCGACTTGCGCAGCAGGGCGATGTCGGTTTCGTTGTCTTTCACGTTTTCAAAATCTTCCCAGTCGCGCTCGTACCATTTAACCGGTGCGCCATCGGGACTGTAATAATACTGCCCGGGCAGGAATTCTTCGATTTTAGTACAATGACCTTCTAATGCTTTCAGTTCGGATGCCACATAATAGCTGCCTGCTTCATCCCATCCCTGATAGAGGGGGATGATGCCGATGTGGTCGCGACCAATCAGAAAGACATTCTTTTCAACGTCATACAGCGCGAAGGCGAAGATGCCGTTCAGATCTTCGAGAAAGTCCTTGCCTTTTTCGCGGTACAAAGCCAGGATGACTTCGCAATCGGATTGGGTCATAAACTCGTACTTTCCTTCGAAATGCTTCCTGATTTGCTGGTGGTTGTAAATCTCGCCATTCACGGCCAGCACCAACTTGCCGTCTTTGCTGTAAAGTGGTTGTTTCCCTGATTTTGGGTCAACAATCGACAGGCGCTCGTGCGCCAGTATGGCCTTGTCGTCGGAGTAAACACCCGACCAGTCCGGACCACGGTGCCGGATTTTCTTCGACATCTTCAGGATTTGAGGACGTAATACCGAAGTGTTGGTTTTTATGTTAAATGCGCATACGATTCCACACATGATTTTATTTACTATTTTTTTATTTACTATTTTTCTTTTAGCGTCGCTACCTACGGCAGCTCCCTATAGTGGTGTGTTTACCATAACCCAGTAAGCAAGCTTACTGGTTACTAAACTTCGCTTCCTCCAGAAGCTACTAACTCTTGTACGCTTAAGTGTCGCTACCTACGGCAGCTCCCTATAGTGGTGTGTTGCCATAACCCAGTAAGCAAGCTTACTGGTTACTAAACTTCGCTTCCTCCAGAAGCTACTAACTCTTGTACGCTTAAGTGTCGCTACCTACGGCAGCTCCCTATAGTGGTGTGTTCGCCATAACCCAGTAAGCAAGCTTACTGGTTACTAAACTTCGCTTCCTACGGAAGCTAATGCTGTTCTTCACTGACCACTATTCACTCACCTCAGCGTCAAATCAATTTTCTCCGCCGTTTTCCTTCCCAGCGCAATGGCTCTAACTACCAGACTGGCTCCAATGGCGGCATCGCCGGTGGCGAAGACTTTCTGCACAGAGCTTTGGTAGTTTTTGTCCACCAGGACATTGCCGCGATCGTTGTATTTTACACCCAACTCATTCAGTAAGCCTTCCTGAACCGGATGTACGAAGCCCAATGCCAGGAATACGAGGTCGGCTTTGATGGTGTCGGTCTTTCCCGTTGATACCATGTTGAACCTGCCTTTTTCGTTTACCCATTCAACTTCTTCTACCAACACGCTGGTTACCTTACCATCTTTTCCTTTGAAGGCTTTGGTGTTCAGACTCCATCTCCGGGTACATCCTTCTTCATGCGAACTCGATGTCTTCAGGATGTTCGGGTAGTAGGGCCAGGGAGTGGCAGGGTTTTTACCTGCCGGCGGTTGCGGTAAGATTTCGATTTGGGTAATCCTGGCAGCGCCTTGTCGTACAGCCGTACCCACGCAGTCGGAACCGGTATCGCCACCACCAATCACCAATACATGTTTGCCTTTGGCGTTGATGATGCTTTTTTCGTCCACGGGCTCGCCCATGATGAGCTGGTTGGCCTGACTGAGGTATTCCATCGCGTAATAGATACCTTTCAGCTCCCTGCCTTCCGGGGTGATGTTGCGCGGCTGACCGGCACCGATGGCGATACAAACAGCATCGTATTTCGCCATGATTTCCCTGCCGGTGATGTCTTTACCCACTTCCGTATTGTTTTTGAAAATAATACCTTCTTCTTCGAGTAAAGCCAACCGGCGGTCAATCACCGATTTATTCAGTTTGAAATTAGGAATGCCGTATCGAAGCAGACCGCCGGGGGCATTGTCTTTTTCGAATACGGTCACAGTATGTCCCTTTCTGTTGAGTTGTTGCGCGGCAGCGAGCCCTGCCGGTCCCGAGCCAATCACAGCTACCTTCTTCCCGGTGCGGGTTTTGGGTGGTTGCGCCTTGATCATGCCTTCGAGGAAAGCCACTTCGGTGACTGCCGCTTCGTTTTCCCGGATGGTTACAGGGGCTTCGTGCAAGGCCAGCACACAGGATTTCTCGCAGGGTGCCGGACAGATACGTCCTGTAAATTCGGGGAAGTTATTGGTTTCGTGTAATACTTCTACACCTTCTTTCCATTTTCCTTTGTAGATGAGGTCCTGCCACTCCGGCATTTTGTTGCCGAGTGGACAAGCCCAGTGGCAGAAAGGAATGCCACAGTCCATGCACCGCGATGCCTGTAATTTCCGGTCTTCGCGGTTCAGCGTTTGTTCTACCTCCCCGAAATCGTGGATACGATCGGCGACTGGTCGGTAACCCGCATCTTTGCGGGGTATATGTATGAATGCTTTAGGATTTCCCATAATGCTTTATTTAATTATCTCATTCTACTTTCTACTTTCTTGTCTTTTGTCTCTTTTGTTCGGCGTAGTCTCCAGACTACGTCGTGTTAAAACAAAAGCTCCTGCTTTTGATTTTTACAAGCCTGGAGGCTTGTTTTTACTTCGACGTAGCGGGACGCTACGCCGAACTCCTGAATCTGCTTCACTTTCGCGGGACGCTACGCCGAACTGCGGGCTAATCCCCCCCCCTTTGGGGGTTAGGGGGCTAATAATCACGTTCAACCTGTGCAATCTTCTTATTAATTGCTTCCATTTTCTCTTCCTGCAATACTTTCTTGTATTCAATCGGAACTACCTTGATGAATTTATCCACATTGTCGCGCCAGTTGTCCA
>JAQWCZ010000184.1 GCA_028705705.1 Paludibacter sp. | reverse complement strand
CCAATTGTCGCATTTGCCATTTGGCAAGTGCTATCTTTTCTTTTGCTTTAAAAGTGACAAAACATTGATTTATAAACAAAATCGAGGTAATATGCCTCAATATTAATAGATTATTTACGTATGAAAGTATTAATTCTTTGCACAGGAAATTCATGCCGTAGTCAGATGGCGCACGGTTGGTTACAATCGTTTGATAAAAACATCACCGTTTGTTCTGCAGGCACAAGAGCATCGGGCAGGTTGAGCGAAAAAGCGGTAGCGGTGATGAAGGAAGCCGGAATAGACATCAGTCATCACACGTCAGATCCGGTAGATAAATACCTCGGAGAAACTTGGGATTATGTTGTTACCGTTTGTGGTGGAGCCAATGAAAGTTGTCCGGCTTTTTTAGGGAAAGTAAAACATCGTCTTCATTTGGGTTTTGAGGATCCGGGAGATGCTGTAGGTTCAGATGAATTTATCTGGAGTGAGTTCAGAAGAATACGGAATGACATAAAAGAGGCATTTTATAAGTTGTATCAAAACGAAATTAAACCTCAGTTATGAGTACGGAATCAAAAAAGATGTCGTTTTTCGACCGTTATTTATCCTTATGGGTTGCTTTGTGTATTATTACCGGCATTGCAATTGGTAAATTGCTGCCTGTAATCCCCGAAACGTTAGGTAAACTTGAGTATGCCAACGTTTCCATCCCGATAGCGATTCTCATCTGGATCATGATATTTCCGATGATGCTGAAAATTGATTTCAGGAGTGTTGTGGATGCGGTGAAAATGCCGAAAGGGCTGACGGTTACCCTGGTAATAAATTGGTTGATTAAACCTTTTACGATGTTCGGTATTGCCTGGTTGTTCTTTTTTGTACTATATAAGCTTTTCATTCCAGTTGAACTGGCACAGGAATATCTCGCTGGTGCGGTATTATTGGGAGCAGCTCCCTGTACGGCTATGGTATTCGTGTGGAGCTATCTGACAAAGGGCAATCCTGCCTATACTTTGGTGCAGGTTGCTGTCAACGACCTGATTATCGTAGTTGCGTTTATTCCGATTGTGACTTTATTGCTCGGAGTTTCCGGCATTGCTATTCCCTGGAACACCTTAATCATGTCGGTAGTGTTGTTTATCGTAATTCCATTGGTATCCGCATACATCGTCAGAACCAGGGTGATTGCCCGACGGGGAAAAGTATTTTTCGAAAATGTTTTTCTGAAAAAATTTACAAGTATCACCATCTCCGGTTTACTACTGACATTAATTATCATTTTCTCATTTCAGGGAGATGTGATTCTGAATAACCCGTTTCATATTCTACTGATAGCAATCCCCTTGATTATTCAGACTTTCCTGATATTCTTTATCGCGTATGGATGGGCCAAACGCTGGAAATTACCACATAATATTGCAGCACCCGCGTCGTTGATCGGTGCCAGTAATTTCTTTGAACTGGCTGTAGCGGTGGCGATTGTCTTATTCGGACTGAATTCCGGTGCCACGCTGGTTACCGTTGTGGGTGTCCTCGTGGAAGTGCCGGTAATGCTGGCTTTGGTGAAGATTGCCAATAAAACAGCCTGGAAATAAGGATTGGGGATTAGAAGCCGGCCGCTTTTAATCCCAATCCAGCTTTTTCCTCCAGTCCAAACATCAGGTTCATGTTCTGAACCGCTTGTCCGGAAGCACCTTTCAGCAGATTATCTATCATTGAAACAACAAGTAATTTATCTCCGTGTTTTTCAAGATAGATAATGGCTTTGTTGGTATTAACTACCTGTTTTAAATCCGGATTTTTATCCGTTACAAAAGTAAAGGCAGCATCTTTGTAATATTCCTGATAAAGTGCATTTGCTTCATCCAACGACAGACTGCAACGTGTATAAGCCGTAACATAAATTCCACGGGTAAAATTACCTCTTACCGGGATGAAATTCACGGACTTGTTGAAATCAGATTGAAGCTGATTGATGGATTGCCCGATTTCCTGTAAATGCTGGTGCCCGAAAGGCTTGTATATTGAAATGTTGTTATTTCTCCAACTGAAATGTGAAGTCGACGATGGTTTAACCCCTGCGCCCGTTGAGCCGGTAATGGCATTCACATGAATTTCGTCGTTCAGTAAACTTTTCGATGCCAACGGCAATAATGCTACCTGAATAGCGGTGGCAAAGCATCCGGGGTTGGCAACATGTGTCGCCTTTTTTATGGCATCCCGATTCAGTTCGGGTAAACCGTATACAAAATCATGATCCTGACTTTTTGCACGGTAATCCGTTGAAAGATCGATGATTTTTACCTGTTTAGGTATTTCATTTGCTTCAATGAATTTTTTGCTGTCGCCATGTGCTGAGCACAGGAACAAGGCGTCAATTTTCTCTAAAGGTAATTCTGCGGTGAATATAAGATTAGTTTCACCTATCAGTCCGCTGTGAACTGCTGTAACCGGATTGCCGGCATTACTACTGCTGTTTACGAAAACAATATCAACTTGCGGGTGATAAATAAGAATTCTGAGTAATTCTCCGGCGGTATAACCTGCGCCACCAATGACGCCAATTTTGATTTTTTGCATATCTTCTGGTTATGAAGTTTTTATTCTTTAAATAAATCAGGTCTCATTTTTCTGGTTCTTTCCTCTGACTGCTCATGCATCCAGTTTTCAATGTTGGCCTGATGTCCGGATAATAAAATGTCGGGAACTTTCCACCCCTTGTAATCAGCCGGGCGGGTGTAAACGGGAGGGGCCAGCAAATTATCCTGAAAAGAATCGGATAAGGCCGAAGTTTCATCGCTCATGACGCCCGGGATAAGTCGGATAATGGCATCTGCCATCATGGCTGCCGGGATTTCTCCGCCGGTCAGCACAAAATCTCCGATGCTGATTTCCTTTGTAATAAAATGCTCCCTGATTCTGTGGTCGATGCCCTTATAATGACCACACAGGATGATGAGATTGTGAGTCAGCGACAGGCGATTTGCCATCGGTTGATCAAACTTTGCACCATCAGGGGAGGTATAAATAATTTCATCATAATGCCTTTCCGATTTCAGTTTGGTAATGATACGATCAACCGGTTCAATCATCAACACCATGCCGGCTCCGAATCCATAGGCATAATCATCAACATGCCGATGTTTATCGGTAGCATAATCACGCAGGTTATGCACATTTATCTCTGCCAAACCCTTGTCCTGTGCTCTTTTGAGGATGGAGAAGTTCAGCGGACTGTGCAGTAATTCAGGAACAGCGGAAATGATATCAATACGCATTTTATCAGAGTTGAAAATGCAAAAGTACAAAAAATGAAGCAATCACAGATTCGCGATCAGCCATTTTCTTATTTCTTCAGGCGATTTGCTTCTCCTTTGGGCATAATCAATCAATTGTTTCTCGTCAATTTTCCCAATCATGAAGTATTTGGATTTCGGATGTGCGAAATAAAGTCCGCAGACTGATGCAGTGGGATACATAGCCCCGTTTTCGGTCAGTTTTATGCCGGTTGAGTCAAACTTTATTAAATCATCGAGTTCGAAAATGACAGATTGATCCGGTAAGGAAGGATAGCCAATTGCCGGGCGAATTCCGCGATAGTGAACTTTGAACATTTCTTCAATATTCTCAACCTCATCCGGAGCATAGCCCCAGATTTCTTTTCTTACCTTGTAATGAAGCCATTCTGCAGTTGCTTCAGCAAGACGATCTGACAGGGTTTTGGCAATCAAGGCACTGTATACATCATCGTTTTTCTCGTATTCATCAGCAAACTCCTCAACTCCCAGCACGGTATTGGCAAATACGCCGATATAATCTCCTTCGGGATTGATAAAGTCAGCAAGGGAATAACAAAATCCATCATTCGCCGGTTTTTGTTGTCGCAGGGTAGGGATGCGATATTCTTTTTCATTGTGGATAATAAAAATATCATCCTGTGCAGCGTATGCAGGATATATACCCACAGAAGCATTTATTTTCAATACTTTTTTGTCCCTGAACTCTCTCAGCATGGCCTGTGCATCTTTGAACAATTTAAGGGCTTCTTCCGCTTTTGGTCTTTCTTCGGCTGAGAACTTTTGCAACCATCCGGTTTTACAGGAGTCGTAGTCGCACGCCGTTTCGATGCCTTCAAATTTACCCGGTATACGCCAGGCCATAAAATAAAAACTCCAGTGGATGTAGGGAATGATATCGGATAGTTCAATATCCAGCAATTGAATTAATCCTGTATTTTTTGGTTTTTCATTTGTAATCATAATCAATCATTTAAAAATTAAGCCATCAGCACCAGACTCAGCGACATGACTGCCATTCCCGCGATGAGACCGTATATTGCTACGTGGTGTTCACCATATTCTTCGGCTGTTGGCAGCAGTTCGTCCAATGAGATATAAATCATGATGCCTGCCACAGCGGCAAAAATAAATCCGAATGCTGCCTCAGTAAAAAACCAATTCAGGAGGAAAAAGCCAATAATAGCGCCAATGGGTTCTGCTAATCCTGAGAGGAATGATAAAACAAAAGCTTTTTTCTTACTCCCGGTTGCATAATATACGGGTGCTGAAATTGCCAGTCCTTCAGGGATGTTGTGAATAGCAATTGCAACAGCAATACTTACCCCTAGTGTAGGATTTGTTAACCCGGCCATGAAAGTTGCGAGTCCCTCAGGGAAGTTGTGTATGCCAATCGCCAGTGCAGAGAAAAGTCCCATCCGCATCAGTTTACTTTTGTCTCT
>JAQWCZ010000183.1 GCA_028705705.1 Paludibacter sp. | reverse complement strand
TATACGCTTTTTTGGAGTTCCAACTTCAGTATCGGTGTTAATATTTTCATGGCTGTAAATAAGTATCTGGCTAAATTGATGAATAAATTTCCGGCTTATAATGTGGAAATGACTGAAGTGCATCATACCCAGAAGCTGGATGCTCCGAGTGGCACGGCAATAACACTGGCCGAAGGAATATTGGAGAATCTGGAACGTAAAACAACTTGGTCGAAGGAAGTGGAGTCAACGCCGGAATCATTGGCCATTAAATCAATTCGGGAAGGTCAGGTACCGGGCATTCATACCATCGTGTATGATTCGGAGGTGGATTCGATTACCATTACCCACGATGCTAAAAGCCGGGAAGGATTTGCGTTGGGCGCCGTGATTGCGGCTGAATTTACTGCTGGTAAGAAAGGTTTTTATACCATGAAAGATTTACTGAAGTTTGAAGCGTAAACAGCAACATTTTTTGAATTAAAGAAATAAAATTAGCAAAGACAAAAACACTAACATCATGACTCAAGAACAACAAAACACACGAATTAACCGTTTTTATCAGCCTGTAAAACAATGGGTAAAGGCTATTATCTGGTGTGTTATCTATATCCTTTTCATTATCTGGGTAGGTAATTTTTGGTGGTTATTGTTACTGCCGGTTGTTTTT
This sequence comes from Paludibacter sp., assembly GCA_028705705.1. GTDB lineage: Bacteria > Bacteroidota > Bacteroidia > Bacteroidales > Paludibacteraceae > Paludibacter. The sequence continues at coordinate 4,072 of JAQWCZ010000183.1, read as the reverse complement.
GATGCTTTCATAACAAAACTGATTCCCTGGACCTGGTGGAAAAAATCAAAAAATAAAACTTTTCTTGCGGTGATGGGTTGGGTTGATGCCATCGTGTTCGCGTTGATTGCCGTATATTTTATCAATACTTATCTTTTCCAAAATTATCAGATTCCAACATCATCATTGGAAAAAAGCTTGTTGGTGGGCGATTTCTTGTTTGTCAGTAAAGCGAGTTACGGTCCTCGTGTGCCTAATACGCCTCTCTCATTCCCCCTTGTACAGCATACTTTTCCCATCATCAACACAAAATCATTCATAGAAAAACCACAATGGGAATACAAGAGACTGAAAGGTTTCGATCGCATTGAAAGAGACGATATCGTGGTCTTTAATTTCCCTACAGGAGATACAGTTCCTGTTAACAAACAAAACCCGGACTACTACATCAGTTGTTATTATGAAGGTTACAACAACCTGAAAATGGAGCAACCCGGAGTTGAACCGGATGTGGATGCTGTAATGGCAGCAGGAAGAGCAATTGTGCGTTCAAAAAAACAGGAATATGGTGAAATCGTTTATCGTCCGGTCGATCGTCGCGAGAATTATGTGAAAAGATGCGTGGGTATTCCAGGCGACTGGTTTGAAATCCGCGACAATCAGATTTTTGTTAATAACGAACCACAGGAGGTTCATCCTGGCATTCAATATAATTATTACGTGCAGACTGACGGACGTTTTCTCTCGGCTGATATGCAAACGAAACTGGGTATCAGTAAAGAAGATCGTCTGATGTTAAATGCTCAGTATGATTATCATTTGATTTCATTCCTGGGTATGGATCCTGCAATGCCAATTTATCATTTCCCATTGACAGCAGAGATGCTTGAAAAAATGAAACGTTATCCGGGAGTTGTGAAAATTGCAATTGAACCTTACGAACTAGGAGGTGATGTCTTCCCGCTCGGCGGAGGAAAGAATTGGAATAGGGATAACTTTGGGCCAATATATATTCCGAAGAAAGGAGCTACACTGCGATTAAATGCATATAACATGCCTATTTACGAACGCATCATCCGGGTGTATGAAAAAAACACGTTGGAAATCAAAGACGGAAAGTATTTCATCAATGGGAAAGAAACGGCTTATTATACCTTTAAAATGGATTACTACTGGATGATGGGGGATAATCGTCATAATTCAGCAGACTCGCGTTACTGGGGCTTTGTACCGGAAGATCACATCGTAGGGCGACCGGTTGCCGTGTGGTTATCGCTCGACAAGGATAAAGGCTGGTTCAACGGTAAAATCAGGTTTAACCGCTTCTTTAAGGATGCGCGCCGTTAACCCATATCCGGATACAAACAAAGCCGACAAATGCTGTTTGAGTACGGCTTACCTCGCTCCGATTGAATATTACAGGGTGCTCGCTAATGTGGATGAAGTGTTGCTTGAACAGCATGAATTTTATGTGAAGCAAAGTTACAGAAACAGGTGCGTGATTGCTACTGCCAATGGTTTAATGGATCTCACCATTCCGGTTGAAAAGTTTGAAAACGGGAAAACCCGCATCCGGGATGTGAGAATTTCATATCATGGGAACTGGCAGTTACAACATTGGCGATCAATTGCTTCAGCGTATAATTCAAGTCCTTTTTTTGAATACTATATGGATGACCTAATTGTTTTTTATGAAAAAAGATGGAACTTCCTGTGGGATTTTAATGTTGAAATTCAGCAAAAAATACTCGAACTGATTGATTTACAGCCTGTAATCAGGTTAACGGAAATATATTCAAAGGATTTATCAGATAGAATTAAGGATCTCAGATCTGTCATACATCCTAAAAAAAAGTTGGTTAGTGAGCATACCCAGCCGTATTATCAGGTTTTTGTACATAAATATGGCTTTCAACCTAATCTGAGTGTGCTGGATTTATTGTTGAACATGGGAAATGAAGCGATTTTTACACTAAAAAAATGAATTAACAGCGTGTTAAATGACGAATTATCTGTACTTTTGTATGTTAATTCAGGGAAAATAAATAATTATGGAACAGATTGACTGGAGTAACCTGGGTTTTGGTTACATGAAAACGGATTTTAATGTGCGCTGTACTTTCTCTAATGGTAACTGGGGAGAACTGGAGGTGCATGAGGATGAATATTTACAACTGCACATGGCTGCAACTTGTATTCATTACGGACAGGAAGTGTTCGAAGGGTTGAAAGCTTTCAGGGGCAAAGATGGGAAAATCCGAGTTTTCAGGGTAGATGAGAATGCAAAACGAATGCAACATTCCTGTAAAGGCATTTTGATGGAGCCCATCACCATGGAGAAGTTCCGGGAAGCGGTGATTAAAGCTGTGAAATTAAATGAGCGTTTCATTCCTCCTTACGGTTCAGGAGCTTCTTTGTACATCCGTCCGTTTTTGTTTGGTATCAGTCCGCAATTAGGTGTAAGTGCAGCTAAAGAATATTTGTTCATTGTATTTGTAGCGCCAGTTGGTCCTTATTTTAAAGGTGGATTTGCCACGACTCCTTTCGTCATTATGCGTCAGTACGATCGTTCGGCTCCGTTGGGGACTGGTAAATACAAGGTTGGAGGTAATTATGCTGCCAGTTTGGTAGCCGGGGAACATGCACATGCCTTGGGTTATTCGAATATTTTCTACCTGGATGCAAAAGAAAAGAAATACATAGACGAATGTGGTGCAGCCAATTTTTTTGGTATTAAAAACAATACCTATGTAACACCCCGTTCTAACTCAATATTGCCTTCTATCACAAACAAGAGTTTGATGAGGCTGGCTGAAGAATTGGGAATGAAAGTAGAACAACGTTCAGTGCCTGTGGAAGAACTGGCTACTTTCGAAGAAGCAGGTGCCTGTGGTACTGCAGCCGTTATCAGCCCGATCGAACGGATTGACGATTATGATACAAAAATATCTTATGTTTTCTCAAAAGATGGAAAACCAGGCCCGGTGTGCGATAAATTGTATCACAAGCTGCAGGCAATTCAATGTGGTGATGAACCGGATTTGTACAATTGGGTTACTGTGTTGGAATAATTTTTTTGACATTTAAAAATTAAACATAAAGCTAAATTTGAAGCTTGCAGTTTGAGCCTCGAAGAGGCAAGTTTATAAATTTTTAAACTTCAACCGTTTACGGAAAAAAGGCAGAAATTATTGAATCATTTCCAAATCATCCCAGAACCCTGGATAGGACTTGCTGACAACTTCCGGATTTTCAATCGCTACAGGTTGGATGAACGCTGCTGGAGCAAAAGCCATGGCCATGCGGTGGTCGTCGTAAGTCTTTATCGATGGTGTTTCAGATGTATTGACTGGGATAGTCTGACCTTCCCATGCCAGTTCTCCTTCGGCAGGCTCTTTCAGCATAAATCCCAATTTTTTTAGTTCCTCCATCAGAGCAGCCACCCGGTCGGTTTCCTTAATTTTCAGACTTTGAACACCCCTGAAATGAAAAGGAATATTCTTCAAACAGCAGGTTACTGCAAAAGTTTGTGCCAAATCGGGCTGGTTGACAAAATTATATTCAAAGAAAGAACAAACCTGATTGTTTGTGGTCAACACAATACCTTCAGCCTGATATTCGGTTTTAACGCCCAAGAGTACAAATAAGTCAGCTACTTTGCTATCTCCCTGATAACTTTGCTGATGCAGACCTTTGAGGAAAATACGCCCTTCTCCTGCGATAGCCAACATCTCGTACCAGTAAGAAGCCGCTGACCAGTCCGATTCAACCCAATATTTCACAGGTAGATAAGATTGCGGTTTTATTTCAATGATGTTGTTCTCAAAACTTGCCCTCACGCCAAAGTCACGCATCATATTGAGTGTCATAAGGATGTATGGAACTGAAATGACATTTCCTTCGAGAATGATTTTCAATCCTTTTTGCATATAAGGTGCTATCATCATCAGTGCAGAAATATATTGACTGCTCACACTGCCATTCAATCGGATTTCACCACCGGTAAGTGCGCTACCATAAATTTGTAACGGTGGAAAACCTTCATTTTCCATGTATTTGATGCTGGCGCCAAGGTTGTTCAAGGCTTCAACCA
>JAQWCZ010000182.1 GCA_028705705.1 Paludibacter sp. | reverse complement strand
CTACCCGGCGATGCTTGCGCGGGTCAAGGAAGAGACCGAGAAGCTGGTCGGGATGCTGATAGACGAGCTCGGCTTTTCCCGGAACCAGATCCGGGTTGCCTTCTCCGGAGGGCGCGGCTACCATATCAACAATCAGTTATGCTTACAAACACAGGAACACGATGATTAATATATTCTACAGAATATTTTATCAACTCTTTTTTAAGATTATATGAAATACTTGTACCTTCGCCGGTTGTACCCATTAGAAAAATTCCGCTAACTCCACCATTGATCAAATGATCGGTTAATTTTTCTAAACTTTTAAAATCAATTTCCTCTCTGTCAATAAGAGGAGTTACCATTGGGGTAATAATTCCCTCGAATATTTCTTTTGTCATATTATCAATTTATTTTATTTAATATCTTTTATAAAATTAGGGTATGATTTTGCTTTTTCATAGGCCTTTCTACCTGTTGAATCAATTCCTCCAGTAAATCCAGGGCCTCCTGCTGCATTGTATCCGTTACTGGCTCCATCTTCATCCTTACTTACCCAAAAGGAATACAATTCTCCATTGGTAAGATAAAACCTGAAACGAACCGGTTTGCCATTTAAAGGTGGAATACATTTTCCACTTTTCCATTTGACTTGAGTAATGGTACTATCTTTTGAAATTATTTTACATTCGCTGGCTGAGAATCCTGGTACTACATTCCCTTTTTCATCAAGGAGTTCGGCTCTGAATTGCCCTTTTGGACAGTCAACGTTTACAAACAAATGTTTACCGGAAAAAGTTACTGGTCGTGTTGTGATATAACCCTCAGTTTCATGAGCTGACAATGATACAAATCCATCACGACGCAATACCGCTATACCTGTGCTTCCGTTATAATGCATACCATTATAGTCATATACAGAGTTAAGTAACTTTGGATTTCCCTGAAATCCGATATAGTAAAACCATAATTGGTCACCAACAATTGTACAAATACCACCTACCGATTGAACATAACCGCGATCCCACGATCTTTCTTTCCTTTCGGCCGGGATGAAAGCTCCTCGATCAGGCCTATCCCAATAAAATCCATCGCGACTGAATGAAACCTTTAATTCAGTAATTTTAGGAGCACCTGTTTCTCTGCATTTTTCATTTGAAGGACCTAAGTGTATCTGATGCAATCCAAGCATGATACTTTCATAGCCCACGGCTGAAAGATTATAAAGTTGCGCCTTTTCGCCTATATACGGATCAGGCTCATCAAGAAAATCAGCTCCAGTCCAAAACAACATGTCGTCTTTATCCCAATTTGCTCCTTTCATGAAATCCGAATATTCGTGATACAAACGATGTCTTCCAATAGGAATCTTATTCACATTACCTGTATTTCGAAGGCTATATACCCATTTTCTACGAAATGGATTATAGAAAATAGTGCTTCGGTCGCCACAAGGTCCTGTCTTCACCGGCTTACTCCAATGTATACCATCAGGAGAAACCATGCAAAATCCATAATTAAACCGCTCGGTAGAACCTGGAATGGAATTAGGTGATCGAAGAAACATTTTAAAACGTTCATTCGGATTATCGGTAAAATGATCTAACCATACGGTGGAAGAGTCCGCAACTATTTCAGGAACAATTCTGTTTGTTCCCGGTTCAATATCTAAATTAGGACGTTCCCAGTTAATACCATCTTTACTTATGGCATAAGCCATGGTGTTAAGCCAACCAGCTTCATACCACATTTTAAATAAACCATCTTTGGGATCCCACCAAACACCTCCATCTTTGGCAGAAGCGCCTGGATTACCGTTTATCCCCATCTCAAGTTTAGTCTCCGGCTTTAAAACCGGATTGAAATCCATCTTTTGAGGTTGATGTGATCTATATGATAAATCGGTCTTCTCTATTAAGAAGTTATCAACAAATAGTTGTCTTCCCACATCAATTGGCACCGTAGCTGGTCGTTTATCGAGATAGGGTAAAGGCATTGGTTCGTAATTCATACTTATGTCCCTCGGAGGCCATATCTTTGGAAGAACAATACCATTATATAATGTATCTCCTAAAACAGGATACTCATTATATAAACTGGAAGAAAATCCAAATTTGGGTATAAATGCGGCTGCCATTGCTAAACCCGTATTTTTTATAAATTCACGTCGTTCCATAATGTTTAATTACTACTATTTGGAGAATCCCAATAAGGATTTTGTTCTAGGTTTGGATTTATCACAAGGGCTGAGTTCGGAATCGGCGCAAGATAGTCACGTTCTTCATTCCATGATTTCACTTTTTCAGTATTGACAACTATATTTCCGGAACTGCCATTGCTTAAATATAAAGCAGAATTTAATTTAATTGCAGTTGCTCCACCTAAGACGGCTATACTTGGTTTATTACCTGTATACAGATAGATATCATTTTTATTATCACCATCCAGGTCATATCCGCCCTCGCCCGAAAAATACACTCCTTTAAACTGAGGAATAAATAAATGTCCGGCTTTCCATCTCATTAAATCATCATAACGAAGTCCTTCCATAACCATTTCAATTCTGCGTTCTCTTCTTATTTCTAATATTACGCCTTTATTGGAACCTGAAACTAATGGATATTGCGTTGATAACACAGGATCAGGATTTGAGTTTGCAATTACCATATTGAGGTTAGGCATACCAACCCTGTTACGAATTAACTTTATTGACAAATCAATATCATTTTGTGAAAGCGTACCTAATTCTGCTTTGGCTTCAGCAAAATTTAACAATACTTCAGCATAACGATACACAATTATATCGTTTTCATTTGCGTTCTGAGCATCGTATGCACTAGAAGAAAAATACTTGATAGGCATATATCCAGTAGTAGAATGGGTTATTGCCTGAATAAGATTAGAAACATTAGCCGTTGACTCTCCCACCCGGATATAACCAGGACCCCTTACTGTTTGTGTGAGACGAGGATCGCGATTTTGAAATTCTTCTTTGAAAGTTTTGGTAGCATAACCAGGTTGGTCAGTAAACCGTGACCCGTCAGTCATCAAGTAAGAATCTATAAGCGACTTCTCAAGGCCAATTTTACCTCCGGCAGTATTGAGAATGGTATAGTTGAGTCCATGCTTTACACCTAAAGCTTTACTATATGCCTCAGCATTAATCACTTCTTTATTGTTTGCATCCTGAGTATTAGGTTGGACAAAAAGGTCACGATAAGCAGATGTATTGCCTCCACTTGCATCAATAGAATATTTACCGGATGTCATTAATTCTTCAGATGCTAAAACGCATTCCTGCAAAAATTTCTCATAACCGGCAATGTTATGATATTTACGATAAGTACCTTCAAAAAGACAGAATCTGCTTTTTAGGGCTAAAGAAGTCCATTTGGTTATCTCATTAATTTTCTTATCTTCAACGCCATTAGTAATAGCTTTATCGATATCCTGAAGTATTTTATCAGCCACCATTTCACGGGTATCACGCGAATTATATAGTTCAGGGCTATTATCATCAAGCACAAAATCGTAATATGGAACACCTCCGAAAGTTTTTAATTTTTCATAATAAAATTGTGCTCTAAGATAATATGCCATAGCATCATACTTTGCTTTTACCTTTTCGTCAGGACAATTCTGTGAATATTTCAGAAAGATGTTAATTTTACGAAGATTACCCCAACTCCAACTTCCGGCATCCAGCGTAGAACTTCTCAAACCTATCATATAACTTGGCAAACTTGATTCAATACCGTTATCAACTTTTTCTATCGTAGAACCAGAGAGCATTGGAAGAAGCCCGTTAATGTACAATTTAAGCTCTGTTTCATTTTTGAACGAATTCTCAGGCGAGATCGAAGATTGAGGCAACTCATTCAGATCACAGGAGCTAATTAATAATACCGAAATACATACGGTAAATACTTTTTTTATGATTAATGTCTTTTTCATTTTATACAGATTTAAAGATGATTATAAAGAAAGATTTAATCCTAATGTAACTGTTTTTGAAAACGGATAGATACGGGCATCGTTACTTGACATGGCTTGTTCCGGATCAATATAGTCTGTCCTAAACGAACTCCAGTAACACAGGTTCTCTCCTGCCAGATAAAGGCGCAGTCGCTCAATATTTACTTTCTTGGTAAGTTTTGAAGGTAATGTATAACCTATGGAAAGGTTTTTTAATCGCAAATAACCGAGATTTTGTAAGTAACGATCGTTAACCACTGTCATTTGAGCATTATCTTTATAGGCGGCACTACCACGTTCAAGACGGGGAAAATATGAACTCGTATTTTCTTCTGTCCATGCTAATTCAGCAATACCCTTAGGTAAAAACGCACTATTTACTCGCCCCCATGATCCCCAGAATTTTTCCATTTCCTTGTTAGGATAAAGATTACTTTTACCTATACCTTGAAATGTAATTGAGAAATCAAAACCAGAATATTTCAAATTTGCACCAAAACCATAATTGTATCTGGGTGTTGAATTACCTATGATTTCCAAATCTCCATGGTCATCAACAGTATTTGACCCACTATCAATTTTTTTATTATCATCGATATCTCGAAACTTTAAATCTCCACCACGAGCTACAGCCCATTCTCCTTTTGCAGTCCAAATATCACGGTTCACATTTGTTTGATCAATCTCAGTAGTCCATGCTGTAGCTTCTTCATCAGATTGAAATAATCCATCAACACGATAACCCCATATTTCACCAAGCGTCATTCCTTCATAATAGTCCGTTAATATTTTAGAATCA
>JAQWCZ010000181.1 GCA_028705705.1 Paludibacter sp. | reverse complement strand
AAAATTTGTTTCTTTGTATTGACTTACTAATCACTTTTCACAACAGCAGAACAAATAAATTATGGAAATCATCTTGATAATTATAGGTATTGCAGCAGGCGCATTCATCGGCTATCTATTTGCCAAATCGGTTTCATCCAATGCCATTCAGGCAGAACGGGTAAAATATGCTGAAATGGATCGCGAGTTTACCGCCTTCAAAGCGAGGATGGAGAATGAAGTGGAAAACGTGCAAAAGCAAATGGCGGAGAAGCAGCAGGAAATACAGGCTGTTGTCGAGAAAATAGCTGCAAAAGATCAACTGCTTGGTGAGCAAAATGTAAAAATAGCAGAGAAAGAGGCTGAGATAAGGACACTGAAAGAAAAGCTGGAGACCTTAAAAGCAGAAGTTGAGAAGATAGGTGAGAAGTACGCCGCCGAGTTCAAGAACTTAGCCAACGAAATTCTGGAAGACAAATCCCAACGGTTTACACAAAAAAACAAGGAAAACTTAGAAGCCATTCTCAAGCCCTTAGATGATAATATCAGGGAGTTTAAAAAGACGGTCTCCGATGCCTATCAAACTGAAGCTAAAGAGCGATTCTCGCTGGGAAATGAAGTGAAAAAACTGGCTGAACTCAATCAACTCATGAGCGAAGATGCCCGGAATCTGACCAGGGCCTTGAAGGGAGAAGCGAAAACGCAGGGCGACTGGGGTGAAATGATTTTAGAGACCATTCTGGAAAAATCGGGTTTGCGAAAGAATGAAGAATACTTCATGCAGGAAGAGTTGAAAGATGAAAATGGTAATCCAATACGTTCAGACTCGGAGAACAAAAAAATGCGTCCGGATGCCATTGTAAAATATCCGGATAATCGTTCGGTTATTATCGATTCAAAAGTGTCGCTGAACGCGTTTACCCGTTATGTGGAAGCCACTGATGCAGATGTACAACAAAAAGAACTGGAAGCACATGTTGCTGCGGTGAAGAACCACGTGATTGCGCTCAGTGCTAAAGGGTATGACGATTATGACAAAGCCCTGGATTTTGTGATGATGTTTATTCCCAGTGAGCCGGCCTATATTGCCGCGATGCAGGGTGATAGTAATTTATGGTCGTTTGCCTACGAGAAAAGAATTCTGCTGATGAACCCCACAAACCTGATTACTTCATTGAAACTCATCGTGGATTTATGGAAGCGCGAATACCAGAACCGGAATGCCCAGGCCATTGCCGACAGAGGCGCCTTACTTTACGATAAATTTGCCGGTTTTATCGAAAATCTGAAAGATGTGGGCGATAAACTGGAAAAGGCATCGAAGTCGTACGAGTCCGCTTTTAGTCAGCTCGCGACAGGTCCGGGTAATCTTATCCGACAGGCCGAAGAATTGAAAAAACTAGGTGTGAAATCGAAAAAAACGCTGATGAAAAACGGAACAGGAGAGGAGTTAAGTGAATAGAAAATAGCGGAAAACAAATAGTAAATATTTATTAAAGCCTGAATAACATAGACCGTAGACTGCTGTCTGACGTCTGGCGACTGTAAATAATAAAAACATGAAAAAACCACAAATCAAACATTTTGTCCGATCAAAAGCAATCCGGAAGAAAAAGGAAGAAATCGGGTTGTCACCTTATGCTGTTGTTTTTCGTGGCGAACAAAGACTAGATAAGACACTGATCAATACCATGGACTTCGATTTGGAAGAGGTGCGGGAGTTTGAAATTACAACCCATGAACAACTCAAATCGGTACAGGAACGAAAAACGCTGAGCTGGATTTTCGTAAACGGAATTCATGATATTGCCAGACTTGAAGAAATTGCCAGCGAGTTTGAAATTCCGAACAATATTCTATCCGACATTCTGAATCCTTCCCTGCGCCCCAAGGTTGAGATCTTCGATAAAGGAGTTTATATCACCCTAAAACTCATGCAGTATCAGGATAAAACTGAGCAGGTGAGTGTGGAAAATCTCAGTCTGATTGTGAGTGAAGATACCCTGATTTCATTCAGGGAAGAGGCAGATACGGTTTTCGAACCTGTGAAAGAACGCATTCGCAAATACAACAATAAAATCAGGACGTCAGGATCGGATTACCTGGCATTTGCGCTGCTGGACGTGGTGGTCGATAATTACATTTATATCATGGGGATATTGGGAGAAAAGATTGAGAGTCTCGATGAAAAAATGACCATTAACCCGCGCAAAGAATTACTCGACGAAATCAATATATACAAACGGGAAATTAACTTTCTTCGTAAGAGTATTTTGCCAGCCAAAGAAATGATACTTTCGTTAGTTAAATCTGATACCGATTATCTTTCCAACAAAAACAGACTACATTTCAGAGAGCTACAATATAATATTAATGAAGCAGTTGAGTTGTCGGATAGTTACAGGGAAATTCTTTTCGACCAGATTTCAATTTATCATACCATTGTCAGCAGCCGGTTAAACGACATCATGCGAACCCTTACCGTTTTTTCTGTGATATTTATTCCGTTGACTTTCATTGTTGGGGTATATGGTACTAACTTTGATTATTTGCCCGAATTGCATTGGAAATACGGTTACTTTATCATGTGGGGAATAATGGGGTTGATTGTCATCGGGATGTTGATTTATTTCTGGAGGAAGAAGTGGTTTTGATTGATAACCACATGAGTCACGTGAGAAAACAAAAGTTTAAATTCTGTTGGGTATAAATGATTATCTGCCTATAAGCTGAATTGATTTTATGATTGGAGAGATGAATTTGCAGAAAACATTAAAATGCTTAACTTTGCTCTCCATTAAACGAATAAAGAAAACAACGCCATGGATCAAAAAAATCAAAACCAACTTAACATCGAATTAACACCCGAAATTGCTGAGGGTATTTATTCCAATCTTGCCATTATTTCTCATTCAACATCCGAATTCGTAATTGATTTTGTACGAATTATGCCCGGTACTCCGAAAGCCAATGTAAAATCCCGTATTATCTTGACGCCGGAGCATGCCAAAAGACTGCTGTTTGCTTTACAGGAAAATATTGGTAAGTTTGAAAGTCAGCATGGAAAAATCAAAATTCCGGACAATCACATGTTACCGCCTGTACCCATGGGATTTGGCGGAGGGGAGGCCTGATCCGTTTTAAGCGTAAATCTCCAGGGAATATTCTTCCAGTACTCACCGGCGTAATCAATCCCGATACGAGGAGCGGAAGTGAAAGTTATAATGTCTGGAGCATCCTCCAACCAGAAGCGTACCGAACTGGTCAGGCATTCACCGTAGAAACTTTTATCAAGTTGCAATGCCCTGCCTACACGCCCCGGACCGTTTGTGCCGGACACAGCCCTGATCAGTACCGCTTCAGGCATGTTTTTATCTCCGGAAACGATATTGAGCATCCAGTACATACCATATATTATATATACGTACAATACGCCCCCTTCGGCATACATGATTTCTGTTCTGGGTGTACGACCTTTACTGGCGTGACAGGCCAAATCTTCCTCACCCATATAAGCCTCCGTTTCAATAATGGTGAATTTGCTGTAGGTACCATCCGGCCAGGTGCGAACCAGTGTTTTCCCCAATAGCTTTTGGGCGAGGGTAACGGCATCCTGCCGGAAGAAGTCCTTTGTTAAACGTTTCATGTTCTAATGTATCACTTTTTTTATATGCTATAATCTATTGTGTTCTTATATTAAACCAACATATACGCAAACATTTTACTCTAATTTGAATAATAGTGCGAATCAGGGATTTTTTTGTAATTAATTCTATGTTTACTAATGTTACTAATGTTACTAATGTGGTTATTATTATTTCTTTTGTGTTCCCTTTTGTCTTCTTTTGTTTCTTTTGTGGTTTGCATTGAAATTTTTGAATATACCTTAATCACATGCAAATATACTGCAAAATTATCGTTCGTATTATCAGTTTCTTCTACTGTCAGGACTATCTCACACAAACTTTTTAAAATATTCCCAAACTTCATTTGTTCATTAAAAAACTTTTTGTAACTTTGCAGCCCCTTTGGGTAAAAAACAAAATTTTAAAAATAAAGTAGTTATAGTTTAAAACAAATTTAAAATGCCTACAATTCAACAGTTAGTTAGAAAAGGAAGAGCAGAAATGACTTACAACAGCAAATCTCCGGCGCTGGACTCCTGTCCGCAACGTCGTGGGGTTTGTGTTCGTGTGTATACGACTACTCCCAAGAAACCAAACTCAGCGATGCGTAAAGTGGCACGTGTGCGTTTGACAAATCAAAAGGAGGTGAATGCGTATATTCCGGGAGAAGGTCACAACTTACAGGAACACTCCATCGTGATGGTTCGTGGCGGTCGTGTGAAAGACCTTCCGGGTGTTCGTTATCACGTAGTTCGCGGTACATTGGATACAGCTGGTGTTAACGGTCGTACACAACGTCGTTCCAAATACGGCGCAAAACGTCCGAAACCGGGTCAGGCAGCAGCCGCAGCAGCAAAAGGTAAAAAGAAATAATTCTTAACCTCTGTCGGTCTGTGTGAAACAGACTAACTTCTTTTTCGAAAGAGAGATTTAAAAATCAAGTTAAAAACTTGTTTTAAAGGTGGCAGATGAAGGTTGAGTAAACGGCTCGGAGGAGTTGTTGAAGTAAGACTAAAAGCAACCAAGAAACAAAAGAAATTTTATTCAAAATGAGAAAGTCGAAACCAAAAAAACGGATCATTTTACCAGATCCCGTTTTCAATGAATCGATGGTTACAAAATTTGTAAACCACTTAATGTACGATGGCAA
>JAQWCZ010000180.1 GCA_028705705.1 Paludibacter sp. | reverse complement strand
CAGTAGGTATCGTTATTTAGATCATATTCAATATCAGGAGAGTTTATAAGGTTTTGTATACTCATTTCAAGCGATTCATTCAGGATGTAAATGTTGTTTGTGTCATCACCTGCCATGATTGTGTTGTTTGAGATGTTGATCGTTTTGATAGTAATAGCTGTAAGCAAAGGGGTCCAGGTGTTTTCATTTTCCTGTTTATATAATTTACCATTACGCAATAGTAGTAGCTTGCCGGCAAAATTGAATATTTTCTGAAAACTTCCGGAACCGGGTAATCCGGTTGTGGCTTTCCAGTATTCATAATTGACTAAATTTGGATTATTGGCGTCAGCATTATAGACTGTGTTGGTCGTGACAGCATAAATTTTATTGTTGTATATAGTTGTTGATAAAACTTTTATTTCTGTTGAGTTCTGCCCAATAATATAAGTGTCGGAAATTTCTTTTTTTGTCATGTTTAGCAGTAAAATTCCAAAGTCACAGGATAGATAGGCATTATTACCATAAAAAAACACATCGTTGACACCTTTACTGGAACTCATTTGTTTGTTGTGTAAATCAGGAATATTGTTTACTCCTACCTGATGCATGATGTCAATATTTCCATTTTGATAAATAACTAATAATTGGTTGTTGGATTTATCAAAATCAATCTTGACAATATTTACATCACTTAGTCCGCTCAATTTGCTGAAATATTGCATATCGTCAGGATCTTCTTTATTCACAGAGAACAAAGCTCCATCACTGATTGCATATATGTTGTTTGCTGATTGGGCAATCTGGGAAACATTGTTATAGGCCAGATGAGTTCTCCATTTTCCCATGGCTACAGGCTGGCCGGTCTGTCCGTAAACAGCAAATACCAGTAAACTAATTATTGTTGTAAAAATTCCTCTGTTCATTTTATTGTAGATTCAAATATTTTTTTAATTCATTTATAGCTAACGCTCTATGACTGATTTTATTTTTCAACTCGCTACCAAGTTCTGCAAAAGTTTGTGAAAATCCATCCGGGATAAAGACAGGATCGTACCCGAAACCAGCATTCCCTCTTGGTGACAGGGTAATATGACCTTTGATTATGCCTTTGAAATAACGCGCATGCCCTTTTTCTATTAATGCGACTACGGTTCTGAATTGTGCTTTGCGATTTTCAATTCCATTTAATTCTGATAAAAGTTTTTGCATGTTATTTTCCGAATTCTGTTCTTCACCCGCATATCGCGCTGAATATACACCGGGACGACCATCCAACGCCTCTACTTCTAATCCTGTATCATCTGCGAAACAATCATATCCGTATTTATCATAAATGTATTGAGCTTTCATCAATGCGTTCCCTTCCAGTGTGTTGGCAGTTTCAGGTATATCATCAAAGCAATTGATTTCTTTCAGGCTTAAAATTTTAATTTGACCCAGAGAAACATCTTTTACTTCTTCCAGTTTGTGTTTGTTATTTGTAGCAAAAATTAATTTTCTCATATCTTAATGTAAATCAACAAACTGCAAAGATAATTATTTTCATGAATATTTATTACTAAAGAACAGGAATTCATAGACAGCTTTTTGTTAGCAATGATAAAAAAATGTTATTTTTGTGGGCACATTATGTTATTAAGGTGTTTATTGTTGAAATTGATTAATACAGAAAATTAATGTCAAAAGAACAAAGAATTAATTTCAGCAGCAAATTAGCTGTTGTTGCAGCAGCAGCGGGCTCTGCGGTTGGATTGGGAAATATATGGCGTTTCCCTTACGAACTCGGTCAGTATGGTGGTGCCGCATTTTTAATTATATATGTGCTTTTCGTGGTGTTGCTTGGTATGCCGATCATGTTATCGGAATTTATCATTGGCCGGATGGGACAAAGAGATGCTGTCGGATCATTCAGAAAATTAGCTCCGAAAGGGAAATGGTGGATCATTGGGGTGATGGGCGTACTTACGTCTTTTTTGATTATGGGATTTTATTCGGTTGTTGCAGGCTGGACAATGGAATATGTTTTTCAGGCAGTTACCAATCAGTTTGTAAATAAGGATACAGCCACATTGACTCAGGTATTTGTGAACTTCAGTACCGATACCTGGCGCCCCATCATCTGGTTAACTATATTCATGGTTATTTCTGCAGGAATTATCATGCTGGGAGTGAAAGATGGAATTGAAAAAAGTACCAAATTCCTGATGCCATTGCTTGTGGTTATTATCGTGGCGCTTGGAATCAGGGCAATTACATTACCGGGAGGAGCTGCCGGACTGAAGTTTCTTTTTCAGCCAGATTTCAGTAAAATAACTTCGGGGGTGGTGCTGAGTGCAATGGGACAAGCCTTCTTCTCTTTGAGCTTAGGTATGGGATGCATGATAACCTATGGTTCATACATCAGTAAAAAGAATCATCTTTCACATACGGTCGTTGAAGTTACTATGTTGGATACCCTTGTTTCCATATTGGCTGCAGTCGCTATATTTCCCGCAGTATTTTCTTTAGGCATCAATCCGGGTTTTGGACCAGAACTGGTGTTCATTACTTTACCCAATGTTTTCGCACAAATGCCCGGAGGTTATATCTGGTCAATTTTGTTCTTTATCTTGTTGTGTGTGGCAGCGCTAACGTCTGTGATTTCACTTATGGAAGTAATAGTTGCTTATCTTGTTGAAGAATTTAAGATGAAAAGAAAAACTGCAAATGGTTTGGTTTAAATTATCATTTTGATATTGGGAATATTGGCTTCCTTGTCATTTGGTGTTTGGAAAGAAGTGAAAATTTTCAATATGGGGTTCTTTGACTTATTTGATAATATAACTTCTAAGATTTTCATGCCTCTTGGCGGATTGCTGATTTCTATTTTTACAGGATGGATTTTAAGCAAGAAAAAAATTAGAGAAGAACTCAGTACGCATGGCAAGTTTCCGACAAGATACTATTATGCTTTTATTTTTCTGATAAGATATGTTACTCCTATTTGCATTTCACTTGTATTGTTAAATCAACTGGGTCTTGGGAAGTGGCTCGGTTTATCCTGAAAAATATGAAAAAAATTATTCTTCTATTAAATTTGATATGCATTTTTATAATCTCTTCAGCACAACCCAGAGAGAAAGAATTGGTTGCCCTGACGAATGTGACTCATCATGCAGGTGTGTCTGTTGTGGAACTCGTTGATCCATATCTGTCGATACTGAATTATACAGGTTATGGATTGAGATTAGAGTACACAGATTCTTATTATTTCAATCCTGAAAAACCAGTTTTAAGTTCTTATAGTAGCATAACCGGATTGATTTCATCTTTGACGAATCCTCAGAAAACGGCCGGAGTAACTTATATTGGTGGAAACGCAGCCTGGGGAGCATTATATGAATACCACGATATCAATAACCTGGTTTTACTGGCGGGAGCTAATGTGGATGTTGATTTTGCATACAAAATAAACTCAAGAAATGTAAATAATCCAGTTAATATTGATTTGGCAACCAATCTGAATGCCATGCTGGGAATTAAATATGTGTATGCAATCAGAAAAAGAAATTTAAAATTTAAAGCGAATCTTGAATTTCCACTTTTAGGATGTATGTTTGTCCCATATCCGGGGCTAAGTTATTATGAAATGTATTCTTCAGGTGCTTATGCTGAAGCGATTCATTTTTCTTCTTTGCATAACAAACAAGGTTTAAAAGAGCAAATTTCAATTGATATTCCTTTTAAATTTTCAACCTGGTCTTTGGGGGCTCGCATGCATCAGTTGAAATATCAGGCAGGAGACCAACCATACAGTTTTAATGAATTTTCAGTTTTTGTCGGAATCAATTACGATATTGTTCGTTTTTCAGGCAGAAAAGTGAAACTGCCGGATCATTATATCAGTCCGGGAAATTAATTTTTAAGTGTATGAAGTTAAAATATTTTTTACCTGTTGTATGTATCGTTGGGTTTGCTTCCTGTATGGATGACCTGACAATTCCTCCAAACACCTATCGAAGCAATTTTGAAACTTTGTGGAAAATTGTTGATACCCGATATTGCTATCTGGATCTCAAGAAAATCAACTGGGATTCGATTTATACTGTTTATGAAGCCCGGTTGGCAAATGATACGGTTGATGAAATTACTTTTTTTGACGCAATGGCTGAAATGTTGGCAGAATTGAAAGACGGACACGTTAATCTTTATTCGTCATTTGATAGAAGCCGATACTGGAATTGGTTTACAGATTATCCGGCCAATTTTAATGAAACGCTGGTTTATAACGAACGCTATCTGGGACTGAATTACAAGGTTGTTAATGGGTTAAGATACAAGCATATTGCGGATGGGAAAGTAGGTTATATTTATTATGAAAGTTTTGGAAATGGCTTTTCAGATAAAAATATTAGCTATATTTTTCAGCACTTTGCACCTTGTGAAAAAGGATTGATCATTGATATCAGGAACAATGGGGGTGGTTCTGCTGATTTGTCCGCCAGATTAGCATCTTACTTTTTTGAGCAGGATACTGTGAACATGTATTTACAGCATAAAAATGGTCCAGGTCACAGTGACTTTTCGAAACCGGTGCCGATGAAAACCACTGCACACAAAAGTATTCAATGGAAACGACCTGTTGTTGTTTTAGCCAACAGAGCTTCATACAGTGCAACTAATTTATTTGTAAGCAGGATGAAAGATGCTCCAAAGGTAACCGTTATTGGTGACAAAACAGGAGGAGGAGGAGGGATGCCTTTTTCTAATGAACTTCCCAATGGCTGGATGGTGCGTTTTTCTGCGAGCCCCATG
>JAQWCZ010000179.1 GCA_028705705.1 Paludibacter sp. | reverse complement strand
GGCAGTCTGGTAGCTGGGTGCTAACTATAACTCAGTAGGATGGCCCTATTGTGGCGAAATCGATATGATGGAGATGGGACAAAAACAGGCTGAAAGAACCCGTTTGGGATATGGAGGAGCTCCGATAAATAACTTTGTGGGAGCTAACCTTATCTGGTATACCGGCGATGCCTGTACACCGGACAATGCAACCTGCGCAGCCAGTATCGCCTACGATGTAAATTATAACAAGCCTTATGTGGCAAGTTCCCCGCTCAACAACAGATTTGTGACTTACAGGATGTACTGGGAAGAATCGAGTATCCGGTTTACCGTTGTCGATAACGGGGTAGAGAAAGACCTTTACGCCGATGTATTCCCGATTACGGCAAAAGAAGCAGCGTTTCAGCAGCCTTACTTTTTATTATTGAATATGGCGGTAGGTGGTAACTTCACGGATGCAGCGACCCCTGACCAGGTCACTGCTCCTCTTCCTGCAAAAATGCTGGTGGATTATATCAAAATCTTCAAATATAAAGGAAAAGGAGAAGTGTCATTCTCGGGAGGAAATATTCTAGCCAATGCAGGCCCCGACCAGGTAAAGACGGATCTGGATAAAAACGGAACTGAATCAGTAACGCTGGATGCTTCGGGAAGTTATGGTGACATTAGCAGCTATGTATGGTCGGAAAGTGGCGTTCAATTAGCCACAGGAAAAAATCCGACGATTAATTTATCGAACGGAGATCACTACATAACGTTGACTACCACCGACATTGCCGGGAAAACATCTTCCGATGAAGTTCACATTGATATCAGGGAGATCATCTGGGAGGATAATTTTAACACGCTCAATACCGAAATATGGAACCCCATCTCGGGAGATGGATGTAATGACCCCGCAGGATGCGGATGGGGAAATCAGGAGCTGGAATCATATAATGCGAACAATCTGTCCATCGAGTCTATTAGCGGTGAACCTGGGAATAATGCATTAATTATCGAAGCAAAAAAAGAAACCTCTGGAACTAAACAATTTACTTCCGGAAAAATAACGACGCAGGGTAATATGGCTGTTCGTTACGGATTAGTCGAGATTCGTTTAAAGGTTCCGAATATCGCAACCGGCTTATGGCCTGCAGCATGGCTGATGGGAGCAAATCACAGTACCGTTGGCTGGCCGAAGTGCGGAGAAATCGACATGATGGAAATGGGGCATTCAAGCACCGAGAAAACCCGTCAGGGATTCTCCAATGTTTCTCCAAATAACTTTGTTGCTGCCAATCTTATCTGGTATTCTCCTGATGCGTGCAGCGGAGCAAATGCTTCGTGTGCTGCCAGCATTGCTTACGATGTTTATTATGACATGCCTTATGTTGCTGCCACCGGCATGAATAACCGGTTTGCCATTTACCGTTTGTACTGGAGCGATAAAAGTATCAGATTTACCGTTGAAGATGACGGCAAGGAAGTTGATTTATACACCAATCCATTCCCGATCAGTGCCAACGAAGCAGCATTTAAATTACCGTTCTATTTATTATTAAACCTTGCTGTTGGAGGAAACTTCACGGATGCAGCCACACCTAATCAGGTTACAGCAACACTTCCTGCTAAAATGCTGGTAGATTATGTGCGGGTATTGAAATGGAATGGCAAAGGGGAAGTGACCTTTAAAAACAGTCTGGTTGCCAATGCCGGATCTGATATCATTGCCCTGGATAAAGATAAAAACGGGACCGAGAAAGTAGTGCTTGACGGATCGGCCAGCAGTAATCTTAACGGATCAATCAGTTCCTATTCGTGGAAAGAAAACAATGTGGAAATTGCTACCGGAGTGATGCCCGAGATCCAACTATCGAGAGGAGTACACAACATTACACTTACGGTAACCGATGGAGAAGGCAATACTGCGACAGATCAGGTGATCGTCACAGTGACCACCGGAGGTTCGTCGCCAACGGCGGATGCAGGAGCCGACATAATCGTCAACGATGATAATAACGACGACCTGGTTACTGTAACTCTTGATGGATCAGCGAGTACCGATCCTAATGACGCTCCACTCATCTACTCCTGGACAGAAAATGGGGTTGAAATTGCCTCGGGAGTAAAACCGGCAGTGACCTTGAAAACCGGCAAACACGCCATTACTCTGACAGTAAGTAATGAAGATAAACTCTCTGGTGCTGATGAAGTGCTGATCACCGTCATCGATCCCGACAATCATGCTCCGGTTGCCAATGCAGGACAGGACAGAAACATTGAGGATAACGATGATGATGACAAAGCAACTGTAGCACTTGATGCTTCAGCCAGTTCCGACACCGATGGGACGATTGTAAATTATCTCTGGAAAGAAAACGGTAACGGAATCGCTTCAGGAAAAACGGCTACGGTTATCCTTTCTACCGGAAAACATACTATAACACTGGAAGTAACTGATGATGATGGTGTAACATCAACAGATGAAATCCTGATTACCATTTTTGACCCTGACAATATTGCTCCGGTTGCGCATGCAGGTGCTGATGCTGTAGTTGTCGACACTGATAAAAATGGTTCTGAATCTGTTCCTTTGAATGCTTCAGCAAGTACTGATTCGGATGGTACTATTGTTAGTTATGTGTGGACTGAAAATGGGATTGAAGTTGCTAACGGCAAAACAGCGAATGCTACCCTGAATCTAGGGGTTCATGCTATTACGCTGAAAGTGACCGACAATGATGGCGCTGTATCAACTGCCACTATTACAGTTAAAGTAACTCAAAAGCCTTTAGCTGATGCGGGTTCCAACATCAAGGTACTTGACAATGATAAAGATGGTTCTGAAATAATAACATTGGATGGCTCGCGTAGTACGGCTCCGTATGGAACGCTGACGAATTATTCGTGGACTGAAAACGATGTCGAAATTGCTAACGGCAAAACCGCGACGCATAGTTTTAGCAACGGAACGCATATCGTTAAGTTAACAGTAACCAATGATGCGGGCATTACCGATTTCGACGAAATCTCTGTTATTATTGCACGTCCCGACAATACTGCTCCTGTTGCCAGTGCCGGATCAGATATTACCCTGACTGACAATGACAACAAGAAATATGTTTTATTCACGCTTGACGGATCAAAAAGTACAGATACGGACGGAACAATTTTCAAATATGAATGGAAGGATAATGGAATAATCATTGCAACTGAAGCAACTCAGACGGTAAGTCTTTCCATAGGTGTTCACAACATCACGCTTACTGTGACAGATAATGAAGGTGCCAGCGCAAGCGCTTCATTTATCGCAACTGTTAAACAAGGTGTTTGTTTGATCGAAGTATGTACAAAAGATTATACCGCTCAGGTGGTTTCTAATGATGCTTCAAATACTTCCATCACATTTATACCGGCACAAAGCGGAATAGGAAATTCAGTCTGTTTGTTCTATTATGGAACTTCTGAAAACGGACAATATCCGGGGAATACGGTAACACCGAATACTCCCTTTAAGATTTCAAATATTGCTGTAGGGCAGAAAGTTTATTTCTATTACACTTACAATCTGGCAAATGGAATGCAACAGAACACATCCGCTTGTAGGCAGAACTTTGTCGTAGGATCTTGTTCTTCCGGAACAACATCAGAAGAGGAGATATTCTACAATCAGGAAGTTCATGTGTACCCATCACCTGTTAATGATATATTGCGTGTACGTAGTAACGGTACAGTCAACAGGATTACCCTCATCAATACTTATGGAAATAAAGTACTGGATGTTCTTGGAATTGATGAGGTAAACGTGAGCCATTTAAGCCCGGGAATTTACATTGTAGCTGTCACAGCAGGTGAGAATATAACAGTTCGAAAAATAATTAAAAAATAACGGACATCGTCCTGAAGTAATTTACACAAAGTAAACTTACTTCAGGACGATATAACCAATTTAAAAACGCATCAGCTTACCTGCCCCTCTTATCTCGGGCGAAACCTCATTCAACCATCCGGCCTGTTGCAACACAGCCGACTGAATTTTGATGAAACGGATGTGATCGAGGTGAACCGGATTACCATCTCTATCAACGGCTTGATTGATATCAAGTCGGTTGGAGTATGCTATGGAATCGTAATCGGTTCCTGAATTGTTTTCCGCATAACCCCATTCAAAACGACCTTCGGGGACTGACCAGTTGTTTACATCACCAACCAGGATATTTTCGTAAGCATCCGGTAAGCGAGTTCCATGAAATGTTATGGAATTGCCTTTTGTTTCTGCCCACCACCAGGAGGAAGTATAAGAGCTCCCAAAACCAGCTTTTAATTCACCGGTTTGGCTGTTACTGTCTATCCAACTGATATTTTCCGTATCGGCACCAGGCTTATAATAGGTCACGCTGTAATTTCGTTGGGAATACTCAAACTGACTTCCTTTTAGTTCGTACCAGGTTTCATTGGGTTGTCCGTCGCCATTATCATCCCGCATGACATATACGACAGCAGGTTCAGGTCCGGCGCCGGGCAACGCGAACACTTCAAAATCAGGACCTTGATCATTCGTTATGTTTGCAGAAAAACCGGCAACAACATAGCCTCCGAAACCGCCCAGATACAACCAGCCACTGTGCTTTGTCGGATTGCCGATGATGTATTGCGTATCAGACGATTTGGCCTGAGTTGCATGTTGCCCGGGTCCATATACATATTCAAAAACCGTTGACAGATATATCGTGGTGTTTTCCTCTGTTTCTTCTGTCGGTTCGCAAGATGAAAACATCGCCACAACAGAAGCAATCAGGCAAATAGTATAAAAACAAAAAAACATCTTATGTGAACTCATATGTCTTATATGGTTATA
>JAQWCZ010000178.1 GCA_028705705.1 Paludibacter sp. | reverse complement strand
TTCTGAATCAAAGACTGCATCAGCAATATCTTCAAGTTCATTTTGACTGTTATTGAGAGTAACCAAAAAAGTTCTGTTATTCTCCAGTGTCCCACTCAATCTATTAGGGGCTTTAAAATCACCAACACCATCGCTTTGTTTCATCAGCAGGTAGTTCGATAAATCAAGTGTTTTTCCTGTTCCATTGTATAATTCAACAGCTTTGTTATAACCCGAACCTTCCACATAAGATGAAAAAAGGAGATTACCGGCTTTTGTTGCACCTTGAAAAACTGTCAACTGATAATCAATTGCCTGCGGTTCGGCAATCCAGGTTAATTTAGCACCTACTGGCGTGTGCTCATCTGCTTCCAATACCATAAAGTCTTTACTTGCCTTACCAGAAATTGGCACCATACGCGGTTGCGCAAGTCCTCCACCCTGAATAACCAGGGTGTCGATAAAACTTCCGGAAGTTGTTGGGCTGAAACTCAATTCAATTTCAGCTCCGGATAAGGTATTTTGCTTTGATAATGTTAAACTCTTAAGCTCAAAACCAGGGTTGTTCCTTTTCAGGGATAAATTCAAATCTGATGTAATATTTGCCCCCTGTACAAAAATGAACTTACTAAGCTTATCACTCTGAAGGATTACCCCAAAGTTTATCTTGTCACCAAGTTTGGGAGAAACCAGGAAAGGAACTGTTTCGTCCGGGAAAGGATAGTTGCTGAGGGTATCATTACCCCAAATATAGTTTACCAGATCAGGATAATCTATAAATGGATTTCTGTTACCCTGTATTTTATAAACTTTCTCCTGACGTAATTCTTCTTTTATACTGACAGGATCCTGCTGATGCCATTGTTTTAACAATTCAATTGCCCAGGGCTTCCACACCGGATAGGTGTTATTATTCAGCATGGGAGAATTCCAGTAAGGAGCTAAATCTTCATAAACAGTTACAACATAAAAATAAGAACGGGCAAAATCACCTTTAAATTCATCAGCCGGCTCAAACACATTGCCGGTATACCCGGTATAGGTAGCTGGTCCAACCTTACTAACACCATTATCTGACGTAGGAGTTCCCGTAACAACTCCCAATGGATTGTTACTCTTTGACATGTTGATGGAACCATCTGAAGGGTATAAATGGAATAAATCTTTGTAAACCGGCCATTCGTGTCCGCCCCACCAACTTTTCGGGAATGAGTGTTCGATATGCATTCCCGAAACACTTTTAAAGCCATCAAAATACCTGACGATGGGCGAATACATATCGATTACCGAACCATCCTGATGCTGATCTGTATAAAAAAATCCTTCCCAGGTGTAACCTGTTCCACCTCCATAACGCAATACTTGTAGCGGTTTGGCTAATTCATGCAAAGCCGTTTTAAGTGCATCCTTTTGTTTGTTTCTGGCATTATTGTAATAGCCCGCAGGTACTTCAGCCGCTAAAATTGCTATGCTTGTGAAACACAAAAAACACAGGAAAAGCAAGCGTTTGAATCCGTATTTTTTCATTTATCATTGATTAAATGATAAATTTTAGGATAGTCATGATTTGGTTAGATGCTAAAGTGCCTTAATAAAACACTTTTATACTTGCTGAATTTCTTACTGTATTGGTTTTAATGATATAGATTCCTTTTGTTGAGAGCGGAATCAAAACAGAATCATCAGCACTACGAGCTGTAAATATACACTTTCCAATCATATTATACACTTCAATCTGTGCGTTTTTTTCCAAATTATATAAAACAATGCCTGAAGAGGTCGAAACGGCATAAAAAGTTTTATTGCGGTGATTATCTACGTCACTAAAAACAGTGGTTTGTACTTCGATTCTATTCGACACACCGGTGCTGTTTCCTATTGGAATAACATCATAATAATACAAATTGTTTTCATCGAGATTGGTAACCTGATAAGATAAGATATTTCCAAGCTGGATTGGATAACCTTCAAGGGATGTTTTAATCAAAGCTTCTCCCTGGCTGCTAATGTTAATTGAATCTACATAAACACGCTGACCTTTTTGAGCTGAAAGAGTTAAAGAAGAAACTGTCTGATTTTGTGGTATACTGACACTAAATGTATCTAAATCCTTTCCGGTTAGCCAGGTTTGTAGTGTGTTTCCGTTTAACTTAGCTGTAAGGTTTGCATTTGAATCGGTTCCATAACGTTTGGCAATAACGCTTAAAACCACATCTCCTTTTGATAAATCCAGATTCGGGATACTTATGGTTCCATCCTGACTTCCAGAAGCCAAGCGTATAGCACCATCAAGCTCGTTTGTTGCTACATAACCAACACTACTCCAACCCCCGGGAAGCGTATTGTCTGAAAAGCCTTCTGCCACCAGTTCAATGGTTTCATTCTCATCATTGTTGTTTATTGTGTAAACATTTAATTCATATCCGGTAGCACCTGCTGAAGTCGTCCAGTTAGCCGTAAATGTATTATAACTGATATCTGTTGCCTGAATGGCCATGAAGTTATCTGATGAAGTTGCATGCAATGCGATAGTTACAGGAGTAATTCCTCCTCCTGAAATGGTTAGTTCGGCCTGGTGATTTCCTGTTGATGATGCAATATGTGTTACTTGTAATAAATAGCCATTTTCAGCATCTTCTTTCGAAATATAATTGGTATTTATGGTAAACAGCGTATTGTCTACTCCACTGATGTTGAGTGTAAGATCTCCATTTAAATTATGACCTTTAATATTCATTTCCATGGTTGTGACATGCTGATAGGCTACTGTACCAAAATTAAGCTGATAACCTGCCGTTGGCATGCTTAAGTATGGATAATCCACGCTGGTAGCATTAAAAGGTTGTCCTACTCTATTACCCCAAATATGTTCTGCTAATTCGGGATAGTCGATAAACGGATTTCGGTTCTTCTGATACGTGTAAATAGCATTGTTGCGGGTAATTTCTTTTTGAGATACAGGATCCTGACGATGCCATTTCAAGAACAAATCTTTACTCCATGTGGTAAAAGCAGGATACTTTGTGTTGTTAAACGACTCCCCATCAATAGTCGTCATAATATTTTCATACCGGGTTGCAAAATAAAAGTAAGTCCGCGCAAAATCACCTTTGTACTCATCAACCGGCTCGAAGACAGTACCCGAATAACCACTGAAAGTTGATTTTCCCAGACGACCTTTGCCATTCGAAAGTGTTGTTCCATTGGTACACTCTCCAAATGGATAACTGCTTCTCTGACCATTCACTTTCCCATCTGTAGGGTAAACATGAAAAGCATCCGAAACCATGGGTGATCTACTATTAAACCAACTCTGTGGAATAGAATGTTCCCGGTTATAACAGTCACATACATTTTTATAATTACCACATTCTTTTTGCCCAGGAATCCATGTGCAGGTTGAATACATATCCCAGATCTTACCATCTTCTGTCACATCACTGGTTTGATATATCGTGTAAAGGAAATCATATGATTTTGTAACATAACCTGCTGATATGATGGTATATAATTCAGTCTTCAACTGTGCATCCGATTTTCCGTTTGCGCTATCGTAATATGGTGCTGGCGGTTGCGCTACCAACAAAAGGGTAAAAGTCGAAACAATACTTAATAAAAATAACCTCATTTCAAAAATTTTAAAATTACTACATGTAAAAACAGCCTGCAAAAATACGATAATATTTTTTACCGTAATATAAAATATCTGATTTTTAGCATAAAAAAAACAAAAATATACACTCGATTGTTATATCCATCTAAATGATGAACAAATAGTCCATTCGAATTGTTTTTTAGTTGTAAATAAAGAATTTTTGCATTCATATTGATAAATTTTCACTATTTTTGCACCCAAATTATCAAACTATAAATAATAAGTATATGTTAAGTTACAAAGAACTTGGATTAGTTAACACCAAAGACTTATTCAAAAAAGCAGTAGAAGGCGGATACGCTATTCCTGCATTCAATTTCAACAACATGGAGCAATTACAGGCTATCATTTCAGCTTGTGTTGAAACAAAATCTCCGGTTATCCTACAAGTATCAAGCGGCGCCCGTAAATATGCCAACCAGACATTATTGCGTTATATGGCTCAGGGAGCCGTTGAGTACGCAAAAGAATTAGGCCATGCAATTCCTATCGCTTTGCACTTAGATCATGGTGACACCTTTGAACTTTGCAAAGACTGTATTGATATGGGCTTCTCTTCTGTAATGATTGATGGTTCACATCATTCTTATGAAGATAACATTGCTTTGACAAAAAAAGTAGTTGAATATGCACATTCAAAAGACGTAACCGTTGAAGGTGAGTTAGGTATCCTGGCTGGCGTAGAAGACGACGTGGTTGCTGAAAAACACACCTATACACGACCAGAAGAAGTGATTGACTTCGTTACCCGTACTGGTGTGGATTCATTGGCTATTTCAATCGGAACTTCACACGGAGCAAACAAATTTACACCGGCTCAGTGTACCCGTGATGAAAATGGTATTCTGATTCCACCTCCATTGCGTTTCGACATCCTGGAAGAAATTGAAAAGAAAATTCCCGGATTCCCAATCGTATTACACGGAGCTTCTTCTGTTCCTCAGGAATATGTAGCGACCATCAACAACAACGGTGGCGCACTGAAAGATTCTATCGGTATCCCTGAAGAACAATTGCGTCGTGCTGCTGCTTCTGCCGTATGTAAAATCAACATCGACTCTGATGGTCGTTTGGCAATGACTGCTGCAGTACGTGAAGTGTTTGCTAAAAACCCGGGTGAATTCGACCCACGTAAATACTTAGGTCCGGCTCGCGATGAATTGAAAAAACTATACATGCACAAAACGAAAAAT
>JAQWCZ010000177.1 GCA_028705705.1 Paludibacter sp. | reverse complement strand
GCTTTAACAACCATAACGGAGAAGACATCTTGTTCTTCTCCGTTTTTTTTAATAAACTGAATATAAATACAGATAGTTTTCGCAGATCGCTCAAAAGGTATAAAGTTTTTCATGTTTTTACATTTTGCTTACTCTTGAAATTATTTATAAGCTATTTTTGTTCCGAAAAATTTATTAACCTAAACAGGAAAGGAGGTAGCGGCTATGGATACAAGTTAGAAAAGCAGGAAAGTATTTTGTATGTGAAGTGTAGTAACGTGCAGAATACGGGAGATAAAGCACTATCTGTCGAAACCCTTGTGAAAAGGAAAAAGTTGCTGATTTCTGATTTTAACTTAAATTGAAAATGGAAAAGCATGTAAATAGGTTACATCCAACTTGATGATAATCATGCATGTGAGTTCTATACGAACGTTAAAAACAAATTATTATCGTATGAAAAAGAGATCTTATATTTTTGTATTTGTGATAGTTACACTTATTTCGTGTGAGCGAGATGATGTTGTAAAATCAGATAATGCTGCTGTAATAGAGAATATTAAATCAAATGCAGTTGCCCTATCAAATGCTCATGATTCATTGGTGGTTGAAATGCTTAAGCTGGAAAAACAAAAAGTACTTCAAAAAGCCAAAAGTACAAACAAAGATGACTCAAAACTTAACATGAATGAAATGTTTGATGTTATTGAACAAGTTACAGGTGTAAAGCCAATTATTTTAGAAGCATATGTTTCTAATGCTCCTGAAAATTTGGAAATAAAAATAAATAAAATCAATACATTTGATAACAGCTACGTTTTAGATTTGGATCATCAGTTTATCAGCATAAGCGATTATGCTAATTCAGCAATAACTAAAAAGTATTTGATGTGTATTGATACTGTTTTACAGGATTCAGAATACAAGTCTTATGACATGATTGTATCTGAAATTAATAAAATTCAGCAAGAAATCATCACGGACATGCATGCTTCACAGGATGATATTCAACTTGTATTAAATTCTACTGAAGTATTAAAAGGATCATTAAAAATCTGGGACAATGTATTGCCAATAGAGATGCATCAGGTGAAAGGTAATAAGCTGATGGTTAGTAATGCGTTGAATTGGCCTCGATGGTTAAAATGGGTATTTATTGGCGCCGCAGATGCCGTGGGTGGTACGATTTCTTGGTTTTCTGGTGCAACGATAAAAATTATGGGTGTTCCCATTTATTTGCCACCAGGACCGGTAGGTGCTGCTGGTGGAGCTGCTGCAGTTTCTGTTATAGCTACTATTATAGCATTTCAATAAAAATAACTATTCCTGCATCTTGAAAAGATGCAGGAATTTACAGAAATAATAACTTAAAATAGGTAAAAATGAAAAATCAAAGATTTTTAACACAAGCGCTTGCTAAAATTGTATTAACATTATTACTCGCTACACCATTAAATTTATTGTCGCGAGGCATACACGAAACACCTTGTATTAGTGTTGGATTTAACGCAAGTTCTATGAATAGTTTCACCAATAATATTTTGGACTCAGGACATTCTAATGATTTACTGATTTCTTACAATATTAATCCTGCCGTTGCAATTAATGTGGGATATAATACAAGTGCTTATTCAAAAAAGGTATCAAACATATATCAAACAGCATTACATCCTGGTTTATTGTTGGGTATGGATTATTTTCTCAAACCAAAGCATCAGTTTTAGTCTTCATCGGTTAATTTGTCTTTGGTAAATTCATTTACTTCATTTGAAAATTTTAAAAATTCGCATGCCGACTTAACCTATCGTTTAAATTTTTACAAAACATTTTATGTAGGTGTTGGTGTGAACTATACTCGTAATTCAATTACTTCATTTTCAGCAAGTCCGTTTAATAACACCAATCTAATACTTCAAATTGGTATTCGTGGCATTGGTTTTAAGTTTGGCAAATAACAAGAAACGTGCTTGTATATTGTATCCCAAGTATAGATTATTCTAGCGTGTCAGGACAGTTGCCTGCATTGTGTAGCCAAGAAAAATTTCTGTTTGTTTACTATCAACCTGAAGTTTTAAAACGAGATGTTTGTCAAACTCAGGTTGATAGTAAATAAACAACCCTCATGGATTATGTTATTGGCATCAGTTTAGGTCTTAATCAAGGCTTCAACATAATAGTATATCATTATGCCCGCAAGTGCCAATTTGAGAATGGTGCCGGTAAGCAATCCCAGAAATGCTCCAAGAGCTGCCTTGATGGCTTTTTGTGACGTTTTACCAACGAGTAATTCTCCAATGAGTGCGCCAAAAAAAGGTCCGATTATGATGCCCCACGGACCCATGAAGAAGCCGGTAAGTAGTCCGATGACACTACCTCTGACACCGGCTTTGCTGCCACCGGTCTTTTGTGTACCCCATACCGGAATGATAAAATCGAGTCCCTGAACCACAATTACCACAATTCCGAGTATTACCAAAAACCTGGAGGAGAATTGAACGACTGAAGTCAGATGTAATAATATGATGCCCAGATAGGATAAAGGGATTCCGGGTAAAACCGGCAGGACAGAGCCGAGTAATCCAATAAGCAAAAGTATTCCTGCAGTGATGATAAGGAAAATATCCATGATGTGAGTTTGGTTTATCGTTTAATTAATTGAGTATATTATACATGAGTAATGTAACAGCTTACAACAATATTGAATTTAATAAATTTGTTGAAGCCAGTTATTTTCTAATATTTTCTGACAGACTCTTCTCCCTTTAGAATGCGGAGTCCGGCTTCAGCTAATGCGCGCATTTCATCTTCACCCGGATATACAACAACCTGACACATCGGTTGTATTATCTTGGTTATGTAATTTACAATTAATTCGTTGTAAGCCATCCCGCCAGTGAGGATAACTGCATCCGCTTTGCCTTCAAGTACGGTCAGCATGGAACCAATTTCTTTCGCAACGCCGTAGGACATAGCTTCTAAAATCAGTCGGGCATGCAGGTCGCCGTTTTGTGCTAACTTATAGGCTGCATTTACATCGTTGGTTCCAAGATGTGCTACAAGCCCTCCTTTCCCAACTAATAATTTTTGAATATCTTCTTTTTCATAAATTCCGGCAAAAATAACCCTGATTAATGCTCCGGCATCCATGGTACCAGCCCGTTCAGCAGAAAAGGGACCAAAACCATCGAGTGCTTGATTGGTGTCGATAACACGTCCCTGTTTATGTGCAGCAACAGAAATACCTCCTCCCAAGTGAGCGATAACTAAATTTAATTTGTCGTAACTTGTGCCTCTGTCTTTCGCGTATTTTCTACCTATTGCTTTATGATTCAGTGCATGAAAAGTTGACCTTCTCGGGAATTGCGGCAAGCCACTGATTCGTGCTACTTCCTGCAATTCATCTACAACAACCGGATCGGCAATGTATGCTTTGCAATTATCAATTCGGGATGCAATTTCGTTGGCCAGTACGGCACCTAAATTACTGGCATGCTCACCGTTAAGACATTGCCGAAGGTCATTCAACATGGTTTCATTAACAGCATAAATACCAGAGGGAAGGGGACGAAGAAAACCGCCACGTCCAACCACAGCATGAATTTCATTCAGGTTAATTTTTTCTTCATGCAAATAGCTGAGAATATGCTCCAACCGGAATTCGTATTGATCAATGATATGTTTGTACCCATGTAATAAATTAGCCGGATGTTTTATTATGCAGGAAATCAGTTGAGTTTCATCTTCGAAAACTGCAACCTTGGTTGAAGTCGATCCGGGATTGATAACCAATATTTTATACATAGTTGTATTAATTAAATTAAAAATCAACTATTTAGGAGCTGTATAATAAAGATAAGCACCTATACCCAGAAATAAAAAGTTTGGTAACCACACTGCCATGAATGGTGATAAAGCACCACTGACTGAGAATGAGGTTGATAAAGTTGAGAATAAAATGTATATTGAACTCAATGCCAGACCAATTCCCAAATGCAAGCCAATGCCGCCTCTTACTTTTCTGGATGCCAGCGATACGCCCATCAATGTCATGATGAAAGCCGCCAAAGGCATTGAAAACCGTTTGTAATACTCATCCTCAAAAGCTTGTGTACTGCCGATTCCTCTCGTTTTCAGCCTGTCAAGGTGCTCTTTCAGTTGGGTATTGTTAAGTTGGGCGCTTTCTTTGGCTGTGATGAAAAATTCTTTGGGTTGAACCGTGATGGTGGTATCTAAAGAAGTCCCTTTCACGATGTTCTCACGCATACCGTCGAAATTACGCAACAGATAATCAGTTACTTTCCATTGGTATAAAGAATCCCAGGTAATGGTTTCGGCTGTAAGTCGGGAAGAAAGTATTTTCCCGTCAAACTTTTCTAAAGAGAAACGATATCCTTTGTTTTGTGTAATTTCAAATCTTTCGATGTAGAGAATCACTCCCGGCTCAATCTCCATCTGGATGTTGCGGGCATAGTTGGTTTTAAATTTTTTGATATAAGCATCTTCAAATTCCAATAATTTTTCATTGGATGGTGGTATAATATATCCACCAAGAACAAAAGACATGATGCTGATAATGGTAGCAGAAATAAAATACGGTTTCATGATTCGCCGGAAACTAATCCCGCTGGCGAGCAAAGCAATTATTTCTGTATTGGAAGCAAGTTTGGAAGTAAAGAAGATTACCGAGATAAATGTGAACAAGGGCGTAAACATGTTCATGTAAAACGGGATGAAATTCAGGTAATAATCAAAAATGATGGCTTCCAGTGGCGCATTGTTATCGAAAAAATTGTCTAATTTCTCTGTCAGATCGAAAATGACTGCTATACTCAAAATTAAAACGATAGAAAAGAAAAATGTACCAAGAAACTTCT